>NZ_JBMNDS010000037.1:0-93942 GCF_052543295.1 Streptomyces sp. SAS_270 | reverse complement strand
CCCCCCCCCCCCCCCCCCCCCCCCCCCCCCCCCCCCCCCCCCCCCCCCCCCCCCCCCCCCCCCCCCCCCCCCCCCCCCCCCCCCCCCCCCCCCCCCCCGCCGTGGTTCAGGAGGCAGGGGTTCAGGAGGCAGGGGTTCAGGCCTTCAGGAAACCGCGCTCCGCAGCTGCGACACGTTGATCTGCTCGGTCTCGTCGTGCGCGGTCAGGTCGATGACCTGGCCGATGCCGCGCGACTCCTCGCCGGCGGGCTTGAACACGGCCTCGGCCTCGGCCTTGTGCAGCGCGAGCGCCTCCTGGCCCACCACGTCCGCGAGGTCCTCGTTCTGCACGGCCTCCAGCGCCTGGGTGGACGCCTCCTTCTGCGTACCGAAGAAGTCGAAGCCGCCCTCCACGGACGGGCGCCGCGCGGGAGTCGCCGGTACGACGGCCACGGCGGTCGGCACGGTGAAGTGCCCGGAGGGCCGGACGGACTCGGCGGGGTGCGAGGGCTTCGCGGCGGGGGCCTCGGCGGCAGGGGCATCCTGGGGTGCGGCGTCTACGGCGGCCGGAGCGTTGTCGGGCTCGGCGGAAGGGGTGCTGTCCGCCTCGGCGGCCGGCGTGTTGCCCGGCTCGGCGGCCGGGGCGCTGTCGGTCTTGGAGGTCCGGGCGTCTGCGGGCGCGGCGTCTTCGGCGGCCGCGCGCTCATGCCCGTCGACCGCCTCGGGCTTCCCCTGCGCCTCCCCCTCCTCCGCCACGGCGTCCTCGGACGGGCCCGCAACGGGCTCAGCCGTGGCGTCGGCGTCCGTCGGCATCGCGGCGACAGCGACGGCCTTGGCTTCTGCCGTCGGCGCGCCGTTCGCGAAACGGTTCAGCGCCGCGTTCGCCCGCAGGAACAGCGAGGAACCCGCCGGGGAGAAGACCTCGGGGGCCGACGGCTCCTCGACGCTCGCGTCCACGTCCGCGGTTTCGTCAGCGTCCGTGGCTTCGTCCGCGTCCGCGCCCGTCGTCGTGTCCGCCGGCTCGGTGGACTCGGTTTCAGCGGCCGGGGCGGCCGGGCCGGCCTCGGACTCGGCCTCCGCGTCGGACCCGGGCTCGGGGTCGGACTCCTGTCGGGGCGCGGGTACCGGCACCGGCACGCCGCGCGTCGCCGCGGAGGCGGGGACCTGTTCGAGCCCCGCCGGAAGGGCGTTGGCCGGGGCGGACGCCTCTATCGCGAGCAGGCGGCGCGTCTCCAGGACACTCGCCCGCTCGGTCTCCGCCGTCGCGTACCGCCGCAGCAGCGCGGCGTGTTCGTTGCGCAGGCCCGCCAACTCCTTGCGCTTCGCGCGCAGCTTCTGCTCCAGCTTGGTGCGCAGCTCGCGGGACTCGTCGAGGTCGGTCTCCAGTTCGGCGACGCGCTCCTCGAACCGCCACTCGTCGCTCGCCCGCGCGCGCGTGAGGTCCGCGACACGCTTGCCCGCCGCGGTGTCCCAGCGGCGCAGTACGACGGCGCCCACAACGGCCGTTGCCGCGGCGCCCGCGGCCAGCACACGGAGCACCACCGGCTCCGTGAACAGCCAGGGCCCCACGGCACAGACGAGCGAGACGCCGGCGATCGCCGAGGGAGGCAGCAGCCTGTGCAGGGGCGGGGAATGGCGGTGACGTCCACGTGGCATGGCCAGAAACTTACCGCGCGTAGGCGAATGATGGTGCCCCACCCGGTAAAAACACAGCCACCCCGAAGCCTTCACCCCGCCCCAGGCGTCTACAGGACCCCGACTTACTTGATCAGGCCCTTCGACTCCAGATACTCCTTGGCCACGTCGGCCTCCTTGGCGCGCTCCGCGTCGACCTTCCGGTTGAGTTCCACGAGATCATCCGTGCTGAGCGTCTCGGTCAACTTGCCGAGCGCGTCGGCTATCTCCTGGGAACCGGCGTCCTTCGCGTTCACCACCGGAAGCACGTTGTCCGCGTTCTGCAGCTTCTTGTCGTCCTCCAGGAGAACGAGGTCGAAGTTCTTCAGCGTCGCGTCCGTGGTCGTGGTCAGCACCAGCTGGTCCGTGCCGTTCTTCACGGCCTGCTTGGCCTGTGTCGTACCGACGCCCTTGGGGTCGATCCCGGCGACGTCGATGCCGTACGTCTTCTTCAGACCCGGCGCGCAGAAGGGCCGCGTCTCGCATTCGTCACCGGCGGCGATCTTGACCTTGACACCCGACTTGCCGAGATCCGAAAGGGTCTTGAGGTTGTGCTTCTTCGCGAATTCGGAGCTCACCGCGAAGGCGTTCTGGTCGACCGCCTTGCTGGCCGGAAGCACCTTCAGCCCCTTCGGCTCGGCGAGCTTCTTCAGCGCCGTGACCGTCGCGTCGACATCTCCGGAGGCGACCGGCTTCGCGTTCGGGCCGTTCTCCTTCAGGTTGAGGAATTCCGCGAGTGTCGCCGCGTATTCGGGGACGATGTCGATGGCCCCCTTCTCCAGCTGGGGCTCGTAGAGCTCGCGGGTCTTGACCGTCTTGACCGTCACGCTGTAACCGGCGTTGTCGAGCACCTGCTTGTAGAGCTCGCCGAGGACCTTCGCCTCGGTGAAGCCGGCCGCGCCCACGACGAGCGAGCCCTTCTTGCCGCCGCCGGACGCCTTGTCCGAGCCCTTGTCCTCCAGGTCGTCCCCGCCGCACGCGGCGAGCACCCCGGTGAGCGCGCCCACGGCCGTGATCGCGATCGCCATCCGGCGCGTCCTGCTGTTCATCGCCCTGCTGTTCATCGTCATCCCTCGCAAGATCAAGAAGTAGTACGTCCACGCATGGGGTCGAAGACCCGTCCCGCCACCATCAGCACGGCCTCCACCAGGAGGGCCAGCACCGCCACGAGCAGGGCCCCGGCGACCACCTGCGGTGTGTTCTGCAGGCTGAAGCCGGCCGTGATGATCCGGCCGAGCCCGCCCTCGCCGGCCATCGCGGCGAGCGTCGCCGTGGCGACCACCTGCACGGCGGCCGACCGCAGCCCGGTCATCACCAGCGGGTACGCCAGCGGAAGTTCGACGCGGCGGAACAACTGTCCGCCGCTCATGCCCATGCCCCGCGCGGCCTCCACCACCGACCGGTCCACCTCGCGCATCCCGATGTACGCGTTGGTCAGCAGCGGCGGCACCGCGAACAGCACCAGCGCGATCAGCGTCGGCAGATCCCCGTGCTCGCCGAGCGGGGTGAGCGTGAGCAGGATCAGCACGGCCAGCGTGGGCACCGCCCGCCCCACGTTGGAGAGGTTGACGGCGAGCGCACCCCCCTTGCCGATGTGCCCGAGCCACAGCGCGAGCGGCAGCGCGATCAGACAGGCGACGGCGAGCGTGACCCCGCTGAAGTAGAGGTGCTCGGCGAGCCGGTGCCAGACCCCCTTCTCCCCTTGCCAGTTGGCATCCGTCGTCAGCCAGTCGTACGCACCCGATATCGCGTTCATACAGGTTCAGCCACCTTCACCGACGCCGCGCGTCTGCGTATTCGGGGAGCGCGGGCCGCCCGGGTCCAGGGCGTCAGCAGGCGCTGGAGGCCGAGCAGCAGCAGGTCGGCCGCGGTGGCGAGCAGCACGCACAGCACGGAGGCGGTGAGGACCTGTGCCTTGAAGGCGCTGTCCAGGCCGTCGAGGATCAGCGTCCCCAGTCCTCCGTAGTCCACGATCGCGCCGACCGTCGTCAGGGCGACCGTGGAGACCGTGGCGATGCGGACACCGGCGAGCAGCGCGGGCAGCGCCAGCGGCAGTTCGACCTCCCACAGCAGCCGCAGCGGTCCGTACCCCATCCCGCGGGCCGCCTCGACGGCCTCCTCGGGGACGGCCTGCAGACCCGCGAGGATGTTGCGCACGAGGATCGTCAGCGAGTACAGCACGAGACCGGTGACGACCAGCGCGGCCGACAGCCCGAACAGGGGCAGCAGCAGCGAGAACATCGCGAGGGAGGGAACCGAGTAGAGGACGGTCGTCAGGCCGAGGATCGGGCCCGCCAGGGCGCGATACCGCCGGGCGAGCAGGGCGAGGGGGAAGGCGACGGCCACGCCGATCGCCACCGAAACCGCCGTGATCCAGACGTGCTGGACCGTCGCGTCGATGAGCTCCTGGCTGCGGGAGCGGACGTACTCCCCGCAGATCCAGTCGTTGGCCACCAGGCAGTTCTGCTTGCTCACCCGCCCCACCTCCCCCGGGTCCCCGATTCCCTGAATCCCCGAACATATGTGGCTGGACCGCACGCCCGCACATGTTCTTGACTTGCTGGCGACCCTAAACCCCACCACTGACAATCGCCGAGGGCCGCCGTACAGGCGCAACATTGCCTTCACACAAACCCCGCCGCCGACCGCCACAATGGGGAGCCATGATCCGGTTCGAGAACGTCACCAAGCGGTACGCGGACGGCACCATCGCCGTCGACGACCTGTCCTTCGAGGTCGCCGAGGGCGAACTGGTCACCCTGGTCGGCCCGTCGGGCTGCGGCAAGACCACCACGATGAAGATGGTGAACCGGCTCATCGAACCGTCGGGCGGCCGGCTATTCCTGGACGGCGACGACATAGCGGCCATCGACCCGGTCCGGCTGCGCCGCCGTATCGGCTATGTCATCCAGCAGGTCGGCCTCTTCCCGCACAAGACGGTCCTCGACAACACCGCGACCGTCCCGCACCTCCTCGGCGTCAAGCGCGCCAAGGCCCGCGAGCGCGCCGCCGAACTCCTCGACCTCGTCGGCCTCGACCCCTCGGTGTACGGCGACCGCTACCCGGAGCAGCTCTCCGGCGGTCAGCGTCAGCGCGTCGGCGTGGCCCGTGCGCTCGCCGCCGACCCGCCCGTCCTGCTGATGGACGAGCCGTTCGGCGCGGTCGACCCGGTGGTGCGCGAGCACCTGCAGAACGAGTTCCTGCGGCTCCAGCAGGCCGTGCACAAGACGGTCCTGTTCGTCACGCACGACATCGAGGAGGCCGTACGCCTCGGCGACCGCATCGCCGTCTACGGGCAGGGCCGCATCGAGCAGTTCGACACCCCGTCGGCCGTCCTCGGCACGCCCGCGAACGACTACGTGGCCGACTTCGTGGGCGCGGACCGGGGCCTGAAGCGCCTGTCCGTGACGCCCATCGAGGAGAGCGACCTCGAACAGCCGCCCGTGGTGCGCCTGGACGACCCGCTGCCCCGGAAGCTGGACGCCCGCTGGGCCGTCGTCCTGGACGCGAACGGCGACCTGCACGGCTGGATCTCCGAGGAGCACGCGCGCGCGGGGGGCGGCACCGTCCGCGAGCAGGCGCGCCGCATGGAGGCCTGGCTGCCCGTCGGCGCCTCCCTGAAGCAGGCGTTCGCGACGATGCTGCAGCACGACGCGGGCTGGATCGCCGTGATCGACGAGGAGAGCGAGGGCCGCTTCCTCGGCGTCCTCACCCCCGCGCGGCTGCACGAGGCGCTGCGCCGCTCGACGGCCGCGGACGCGCGGGACATCGCGCGCGCGGACGTCGAGCTGGACACCGTCAGCTGAGCGCCCCGGTGGTCAGCGGTCGCTGAGCCGCCCGCTGATCCACTGCAGCGTCGGCGGGATCTCGCGCCGCCAGGTGTTGAAGTTGTGGCCGCCGCTGTCGAGGATGATCGAGGAGATCCTTGTCACACCGTTGGCCTTCACCTGCTCTATGAACTTGAGCGTGTCCTTGTAGTTGGCCTCGCCGATCTTGCTGCTGGTCACCAGCAGCGAGGTGTCGGGCGCCCGGTGGTGATCCAGGTACCAGCGCAGGTCGGCGTCGTTCTGCAGCGTCTTGTTCCCGTGGAACAGATCGCCGGTCGTGGGGTCGATCGGCGCCTTGTAGTACGGCGACAGGCCCGCTCCTGCGGCGTAGACCTCGGGGTGGTGCAGTGCGAGCTTCAGCGCGCAGTAGCCGCCCGTGGAGTCACCGATGATCCCCCAGCTGCCGGGCTTCTTGCCCACCCTGTAGTGGGCCGACACGGCGTCGGGGAGGTCCCTGGCGAAGAACGACTCGGACTGCGGGCCGCCCGGGATGTCCACGCACTCGGTGTCCCGCGGCGGCGCCACGGTCGGCCGGAGCATGACGATGATCATCGGCTGGGCCGTGCCGTTCTTGGCCAGTTCCTGGGCGGTCCGCGGGTAGTGCAGCTTCTTGTAGAGCGCCTCGGCGGTGCCCGGGTATCCGGTGAGCACCGTGACGGCCGGGAAGGTGCGGGTGCGGTACTGCGGCTGGAAGTACTCCGGCGGCAGATAGACGTACGCCGGAGTGGCGATGTGGGTCGTCCGGCCCACTATGTCCACCTTCTGGATCTGGCCGCTGATCTGGGGGCGCGATCCGCCCGCCCCCTTCACCACCCGCTGCGTGTCGACCACCTGGAGGGGGCCGCCGGTGCCGGCGTTGTTGTGGTCGATGACGATGCCCTCGCCGTTCTCCTGACCGAACAGGTCCGCCCAGCTGGCGTAGAACCCGAACGCCTGGTTGGCGGACACGCCGACCGAGACGAAGATCGCCAGCTGGGTGGCCAGCAGCAGGCCGACCCGTCCGGTGACGGCCCGCCAGCTGCGCCGTGCCAGCCGCGGCCACAGCCACACCGTGCCGACGAACAGCAGCACGGCGCACAGCACCGCCACCACCAGCACCTTGTTGCTCGTGAGACCCATGGTCCGTTTCCGCCTGCGCTTTCTGTCTGACTCTGAACCAGTCCTTCCCGCCGCTCGCCCGCCGCATCTTCGCGAGAGCTTGCCCCGGGCTTTCCCTGACCTTTGAACCGGCTTTCCGGTGGGGAGTGAACCTCTTCCCCCAAGACACCGTCCTAGAGGGCGCAATGTCGCCGGATGCCGGAATTGGCGCCGGGTCCAAGGTCTCTCGCGGAACTACGGGATGCGATGTCTGTCAGGATAGATGGGGAAATGTCGGGCGAGGTTCCTGGTCGAACAGGCCGGACGCGGCGCATAGTCCGCGGTCCGCGCCCTGAAGCCGTCCCCGCCCTGGTCGCCAGGGCCTGCACACTCGTGGGGCTCCTGGACATCGCAGCCGGGGTCTTCCCGCGCTTCCGGCACAGCCGTATGCACGCCATGGCCGAGGTCCTGCCGGGCGCGCTCGGCCCGTTCGCGGCGGCGCTGTCCCTCAGCGCGGGGGTGCTTCTGCTGCTGCTCGCCCACGGTCTGCGCCGCCACAAACGCCGGGCGTGGCGAGCCGCCGTCGTCCTGCTGCCGGCCGGCGCCGTCGCACAGCTGGCGTACCGCCACTCGCTCGTCGGTCTCGTCATCTCCGTCGCGCTGCTGGTGCCGCTGCTGCGCCACCGGAGTGAGTTCGCGGCGCTGCCCGACCCGCGCAGCCGCTGGCGCGCGCTCGCCAACTTCGTCCTCATGGGCGCCGGTTCCCTGGCCCTCGGGCTGGTCATCGTCAGCGTCCACCCCAACCGCATGGTCGGCGACCCGAGCCTCGCCGACCGCATCTCGCACGTGCTGTACGGCCTGTTCGGCTTCGAGGGACCGGTCGACTACCAGGGCGACACCTCCTGGACCGTGGGCTTCTCCCTCGGCGCCCTCGGCCTGCTCACCGCGATCACCACGATCTACCTGGCCTTCCGGCCCGAACACCCCGCCGCCCGCCTCACCTCGGACGACGAGAGCCGGCTGCGCATCCTGCTGGACAAGCACGGCGGCCGCGACTCGCTCGGCCACTTCGCGCTGCGCCGCGACAAGGCCGTCGTCTTCTCGCCCAGCGGCAAGGCTGCCGTCACCTACCGCGTCGTGTCCGGCGTGATGCTCGCCAGCGGCGACCCCATCGGCGACGTCGAGGCCTGGCCCGGCGCCATCGAACGCTTCATGGACGAGGCCAAGGCCCACTCCTGGACCCCCGCCGTCATGGGCTGCTCGGAGACGGGCGGCGAGGTGTGGACCCGCGAGACCGGCCTCGACGCCCTCGAACTGGGCGACGAGGCGGTGGTGGACGTCGCGGATTTCTCCCTGGCCGGGCGCGCGATGCGCAACGTGCGTCAGATGGTCAAGCGCATCGAGAGGGCTGGTTACGAGACCCGGGTACGGCGCATCCGTGACCTCGGCGAGGGCGAGCTGGACCGGATACGGCGTGCGGCGGAGGACTGGCGCGGCACCGACACCGAACGCGGCTTCTCCATGGCACTCGGCCGCATCGGCGATCCCGACGACGGGGACTGCCTGATCGCCACCGCCCACAAGACCGACGACCACCCCGGTGCGTACGGCGACCTCAAGGCCGTCCTGCACTTCGTCCCCTGGGGCACCGACGGCGTGTCGCTGGACCTGATGCGCCGCGACCGCTCGGCCGACCCCGGCATGAACGAACTCCTCATCGTCGCGGCACTGGAGGCGGCCCCGCGCCTCGGCATCACGCGCGTGTCCCTCAACTTCGCGATGTTCCGCGCCGCGCTCGCCCGCGGCGAGAAGATCGGCGCCGGCCCGGTGCTGCGCGCCTGGCGAGGCCTGTTGGTCTTCCTGTCCCGCTGGTTCCAGATCGAGTCGCTGTACAAGTTCAACGCGAAGTTCCGGCCCCGCTGGGAGCCCCGCTTCGTCGTCTACCGCTCCTCACGGGACCTCCCCCGCATCGGCCTCGCCGCCATGCAGGCCGAGGGCTTCGTGAACCTCGCACTGCCGCGTCTGCTCCGCCGCCGGGCGGTGGCCGCACCGGTGTGCGCGCACCGCACGGTCGCGGAACACGGGGTCCACGTCGCATAGCCCGAGCAGCGGCAATGACCGGTGGGGGTGCGGGAGCCCACCCCCACCGGGGCCGAACGGCCCTCTTCGGGAGGCCTAGGCTGGACACATGAGCAAGAAGAGCGGGCGCGGCCATGTGGTGGGACTGCCGGCGTGGGACCGCTGCGCGGTCATGGGGGTAGTCAACGTGACGCCCGATTCCTTCTCCGACGGCGGCCGCTGGTTCGACACGACGGCCGCCGTCAAGCACGGTCTCGCCCTGGTCGAGGAGGGCGCGGACCTCGTCGACGTGGGCGGCGAGTCGACCCGCCCCGGCGCCACCCGCGTCGACGAGGCCGAGGAACTCAAGCGCGTCCTGCCCGTCGTACGGGGCCTCGCCGCCGAGGGCGTCACCGTCTCCGTGGACACCGTGCGCGCCTCCGTCGCCCAACAGGCGCTCGCCGCGGGCGCCGCCCTCGTCAACGACGTCAGCGGTGGTCTCGCCGACCCCGCGATGATCCCGGCCGTCGCCGCCGCGGGCGCCCCCTTCGTCGTCATGCACTGGCGCGGCTTCCTGGAGGGCGGCAACGTGAAGGGGTCGTACGAGGACGTCGTCTCCGAAGTCGTCGACGAGCTGTACGCGCGCGTGCAGGCCGTTCTCGCGGGCGGCATCGCCGCCGACCGGATCGTCGTCGACCCCGGCCTCGGCTTCTCCAAGGAGGCCGAGCACGACCTCTCGCTGCTGGCCCACCTCGACCGTCTGCACGCGCTCGGCCACCCGCTGCTGGTCGCCGCCTCCCGCAAGCGGTTCCTCGGCCGCGTCCTGGCCGGACCCGAGGGCGCACCCCCGCCCGCCCGCGAACGCGACGCCGCCACCGCCGCCGTCTCCGCGCTCGCCGCCCACCAGGGTGCCTGGGCGGTCCGCGTGCACGAGGTACGGGCCACCGCCGACGCGGTGCGCGTCGCCCGGGCCGTCGAGGGAGCCCGATGAGCGCCGCCGACACCGACGTCGAGGAGGTCGAACTCGCCAACACCGCCTTCTACGAGGCGATGGAGCGGGGCGACTTCGAAACGGTGTCCTCGCTCTGGCTCACCCCGGCCGACCTGGGTGTGGACGAGGAGTTCCACGACCCCGCGTCCGCCGGCGTGATCTCCTGCGTCCACCCCGGCTGGCCGGTGCTCTTCGGGCGCGGCGAGGTCCTGCGGTCGTACGCGCTCATCATGGCGAACACCGAGTACATCCAGTTCTTCCTCACTGATGTGCATGTCTCGGTCACCGGCGACACCGCCCTGGTGACATGCACCGAGAACATCCTCAGCGGCGGCCCGGCCCCCGACGACAGCGACGAGCTGGGCCCCCTCGTCGGCCAGCTCGTCGTCGCGACGAACGTGTTCCGGCGCACGCCGGACGGCTGGAAACTCTGGTCCCACCACGCCTCTCCCGTACTGGCCGAATCCGGTGACGAGGAAGGCGACGACACGCCCTCCTGAGTGGGTGGGCGTCCTGCGGACGCACCAAGAAGTGGTTGGAATCACGCACCCTGGGTAGGGGCGGCTACCAGCCCGTGAGCCGTCGTGTTCCCCAGGGGAAACACCCCATGAACCCTCCTGGTCTCCGCGGGGGCACGAGCCCCCGTGGACGGGCGCTGTCAGTGCCCGCAGGTAGATTCGTCCGAGGCTGGTGCGCCGACCGCACTCGGCAGGGACCCGCCGCTACCGACGATTGCAGGAGTGATTCGCGTGGATCGTGTCGCGCTGCGCGGCCTCAAGGCCCGCGGGCACCACGGTGTCTTCCCCAAGGAACGCGAAGAGGGCCAGACCTTCATCGTGGACCTGACGCTGGGTCTGGACACCCGGCCGGCCGCGGCCGACGACGACCTGGCGAAGACCGTGCACTACGGCATCGTGGCCGAGGAGGTCGTGGCCGTGGTCGAGGGCGAGCCCGTCGACCTCATCGAGACGCTCGCCGAGCGCATCGCCCAGGCGTGTCTGAAGCACGACGGGGTCCAGGAGGTCGAGGTCTGCGTCCACAAGCCGGACGCGCCGATCACGGTCCCCTTCGACGACGTGACCGTCACCATCACCCGGAGCCGAGTATGACGACGTCCTTCACCGAAGGTCAGAGCGATCCGACAGTCCAGCCGGTGCCCGCCTCCGTCGTGGAGCGCGTGGACGCCGCCGACACGACCCTCCACAACCCCAAACGCGCGGTGATCTCCCTCGGCTCGAACCTGGGCAACCGCCTGGAGACGCTCCAGGGCGCCATCGACGCCCTGGAGGACACCCCGGGCGTCCGCATCAAGGCGGTCTCCCCCGTCTACGAGACGGAGCCGTGGGGCGTCGAACCCGGCAGCCAGCCCACGTACTTCAACGCGGTCGTGGTCCTCAAGACCACCCTCCCGCCCTCCTCCCTGCTGGAGCGGGCGCACGCGGTCGAGGAGGCCTTCAACCGGGTACGCGACGAACGCTGGGGCCCGCGCACGATCGACGTCGACATCGTTGCCTACGCCGACGTCGTCTCCGACGATCCGGTGCTCACGCTCCCCCACCCACGCGCCCACGAGCGGGCCTTCGTGCTGGCCCCCTGGCACGACGTGGATCCGGAGGCCCAGCTCCCCGGCCGCGGGTCCGTCGCCCAGCTCCTCGCCACCGTCACCCAGGAAGGCGTCGCGCCCCGCGCCGACCTGGAACTCCGGCTCCCCGAATAGTCGTTAAGGTCAAGACGACCAGAGGCCGGACGCCAGAGGCCGGACAACGACCGCCGGGCCGGGCGACCGCCTCGCGGCGGGCTATCGAAGGGGCAAAGTGAAAGAGCTGCGCATCAGGACGCTGGCCGCCGTGTTCGTCGTGGCCGGCGTGCTGTCCTGGGCGGGCGCCCGGCTGTGGAACGCGGTGGGCACCCTCCCCCGGGTCCCGCTGGCCGCGCCCATCGTCCTGGCCCTGATCGCCGTGGTGCTGCTGGCCACCGCGCTCTCACTGCGCGCCCGCCTCAAGGCCCAGCGGGAGCGCCGCCCCGGCGCCAAGGGCGTCGACCCCCTGATGGCCGCCCGCGCGGTCGTCTTCGGCCAGGCCAGCGCCCTCGTCGCCGCCCTGGTCTCCGGCATGTACGGCGGCACGGGCGCCTTCCTGCTGGAGTCCCTCGACATCCCCGCCCGCCGCGACCAGGCCATCTACGCCGGCTTCTCCGTCGTCGCAGGCATCGCCGTCATAGCGGCCGCCTTCTTCCTGGAGCGCGTCTGCAAACTCCCGGACAACGACGACACGAACGACGGCACGGGGGCGGCTCCGGCTGCCTGAGGCGGCGCTCCTGGACACGGCCCATCGGTCAGCGGCAATCGGTCGGCGGTCTAGGGGGTGTTTTGAAAGTCCCGCACAGCACCCACGGCGCCCGGCACGCACCCTCGCCGCACCGGCCGAAGCCCCAAGTACGTCCAGTACGAGGGCCTTCGTCCGGCACGCCGAGGGCACGCACCGAACACCGCGGGCACCGCACAGGACTTTCAAAACACCCCCTAGCGCGCCATGATCAGACTCATTGCCTCATTACGGGTGGCCGGGTCACGCAGCTGACCGCGTACCGCCGAGGTGATGGTCTTGGCGCCGGGCTTGCGCACACCCCGCATGGACATGCACATGTGCTCGCACTGGACGACGACAATCACGCCGCGGGGCTCCAGTATTTCCATCAGCGAGTCGGCGATCTGAGTCGTCAGCCGCTCCTGCACCTGAGGGCGGCGAGCGAAGACATCCACGAGCCGAGCGAGCTTCGAGAGGCCAGTGATCTTGCCATCGGAGGACGGGATGTACCCAACATGGGCAACACCGACAAATGGCACCAAGTGATGTTCGCAGGAGCTCAGGACTTCGATGTCCTTCACCAGGACCATTTCGTCGTGTCCCAGGTCGAACGTCGTCGTGAGGACGTCCTCGGGCTGTTGCCACAGGCCCGCGAATATCTCCCTGTACGCCCGGGCCACCCGGCCCGGCGTCTCCCGGAGGCCCTCGCGGTCCGGGTCCTCGCCGACCGCGATGAGCAGTTCGCGTACGGCGTTCTCGGCGCGCTTCTCGTCGAACTCGCCGATAGAGCCCTCGCCGTCCAGCGTCACGGGGTCGGTCATCTGGTCCTCGTTCCTGTGCCTCTCGCGTGCATGGATCACGCGTCTCGCTTATGGGCATACGGAAATGCCGCGCCCCCCAGGCTAGAACCTGAGGGGCGCGGCATCCATTCCGGGCCTGGTGAGGCCGTCGGAGAGCGGTGGGTCAGCTCTCCGGGCGGTCCTCCGAGGCCGGCTCCGTCGCCGGGACGGACTCGGTGGCCTGCGCGATGGCCGGCGTCGAACCGTTCGCCCCGTTCGTCAGTGACAGCTCCTTGGGGGAGAGCACCGGCGGGCGGGTGGACGGCGTACGCCGGGAGGAGCCGGTCCACGCGGGGCGGGCCGGGCGCTTGACGATGGGAGCGAAGACCTCGGCGATCTGCTCCTTGCTCAGCGTCTCCTTCTCCAGCAGCTGGAGCACCAGCGCGTCGAGGACGTCACGGTTCTCGACCAGGATTTCCCAGGCCTCGTTGTGTGCGTTCTCGATGAGCTTCTTGACCTCTTCGTCGACGAGCGCGGCGACCTCTTCCGAGTAGTCACGCGGGTGCGACATCTCCCGGCCGAGGAACGGCTCGGTGTTGTCGCCGCCGAACTTGATCGCGCCGAGGCGCTCGGTCATGCCGTACTGCGTGACCATCGCGCGGGCCGTTGCGGTGGCCTTCTCGATGTCGTTCGCAGCGCCTGTCGTCGGGTCGTGGAAGACGAGCTCCTCGGCCGCGCGGCCGCCCAGCATGTACGCCAGCTGGTCCAGCATCTCGTTGCGCGTCGTGGAGTACTTGTCCTCGTCCGGCAGGACCATCGTGTAACCGAGGGCACGGCCGCGAGACAGGATCGTGATCTTGTGGACCGGGTCGGAGTTCGGGGAAGCAGCCGCGACCAGGGCGTGTCCGCCCTCGTGGTACGCGGTGATCTTCTTCTCCTTGTCCGACATGATCCGGGTCCGCTTCTGCGGGCCCGCGACCACACGGTCGATCGCCTCGTCCAGCATGGAGTTGTCGATCAGCTTGCCGTTGCTGCGCGCGGTGAGGAGCGCCGCTTCGTTCAGCACGTTCGACAGGTCCGCGCCGGTGAAGCCCGGCGTACGCCGCGCCACCGCCGACAGGTCGACGTCCGGTGCGACCGGCTTGCCCTTCTGGTGAACCTTGAGGATCTCCAGACGGCCCAGCATGTCCGGGCGGTCGACCGCGATCTGGCGGTCGAAACGGCCGGGGCGCAGCAGGGCCGGGTCGAGGATGTCGGGCCGGTTCGTGGCGGCGATCAGGATGACGCCGCCCTTCACGTCGAAGCCGTCCATCTCGACGAGCAGCTGGTTGAGCGTCTGCTCGCGCTCGTCGTGACCGCCGCCGAGGCCGGCGCCGCGGTGACGGCCGACCGCGTCGATCTCGTCGACGAAGACGATCGCCGGGGCGTTCGCCTTGGCCTGCTCGAAGAGGTCGCGGACGCGGGAGGCACCCACACCGACGAACATCTCGACGAAGTCGGAGCCGGAGATCGAGTAGAAGGGGACGCCGGCCTCACCCGCGACAGCGCGCGCGAGCAGCGTCTTACCGGTTCCGGGCGGCCCGTACAGGAGCACGCCCTTGGGGATCTTCGCCCCGACGGCCTGGAACTTCGCCGGTTCCTGGAGGAACTCCTTGATCTCCTGGAGCTCCTCGACCGCCTCGTCCGAGCCCGCGACGTCCGCGAACGTCGTCTTCGGGGTGTCCTTGGTGATGAGCTTCGCCTTGGACTTCCCGAAGTTCATGACCCGGGAGCCGCCGCCCTGCATCTGGTTCATCAGGAACAGGAAGACAACCACGATGAGGACGAAGGGGAGCAGGGAGAGCAGGATCCCGACGAAGGCGTTCTGCTTCGTCGGCGAGACGGTGTACCCGTCCGGGATCTGCTTGTTCTGGAACTTGTCCTGGAGGGTGCCCGCGAGGGTCACACCCTGGTCGCCGATGTAGCTCGCCTGGATCTTCGAGCTGCCGTCTACCTTCTCGCCATCCTTGAGCTGGACCTTGATGGTCTGCTCGTCGCCGGTGGTGAGCTTGGCCTCTTTGACCTTGTTCTCATTGATCGCCTGGACGACCTGGCCGGTGTCCACTGTCTTGTAGCCGCCGGACGAGCCGACGACCTGCATCAACACGACCACGGCAAGGACGGCCAGCACGATCCACATGACCGGCCCACGGAAGTATCGCTTCACGTCCATCCATACGGAGCGGTGTCGCCCCGTCCCTCCTGCCATAGTGAGTTTGATAAAGACTTATAAAGACTGTTCTTCGGACGGTACCCCAGCATTGTCACCCGAAGCCGCAGGGGACGACTGGCAATCCCGCCCACGCATGCTCCAACGGCGCGAAACCCGCTGGGGTTCCCGGACGTCTTACAGGATCGGGCTAGCCGCCGTAGACGTGAGGCGCGAGCGTACCGACGAACGGGAGGTTGCGGTACTTCTCGGCGTAGTCGAGGCCGTAGCCGATCACGAACTCGTTCGGGATGTCGAAGCCGACCCACTCGACGTCGATCGCGACCTTGGCGGCCTCCGGCTTGCGCAGCAGCGTGCACACCTTGAGCGACTCGGGCTCGCGGGAGCCGAGGTTGGACAGCAGCCAGGACAGTGTGAGCCCCGAGTCGATGATGTCCTCGACGATGAGGACGTGCTTGCCCTTGATGTCGGTGTCGAGGTCCTTGAGGATCCGCACCACACCGGAGGACTGGGTGCCCGCGCCGTACGAGGACACGGCCATCCAGTCCATGGTGACCGGGGTGGACAGCGCGCGCGCCAGGTCCGCCATGACCATCACGGCGCCCTTGAGGACTCCGACGATCAGCAGGTCCTTGCCCGCGTACTCCGCGTCGATCTTCGCGGCGAGCTCGGTGAGCTTCGCGTCGATCTCTTCCTTGGTGATGAGCACCGACTTGAGGTCGGTGCCCATGTCTTTCGCGTCCACCCGCATCACTTTCGGTCGTCCCACCGCGGCTGACCAGACCCTCCCGAGGGGGGCAGGTTTCAGCCTTGCCGAATCACCAGTCTGCCACCCTGGCGCTGAGCGACGACTTTGCCCGGGAGATTGATGGCTCCCTGGCCGCGCCAGCCGGTGATCAGCCGGTCGACTTCCTCGATGTGTCGGGCGAACAGCGAACCGGCCGGGGCGCCCGCCTCGATGGCGGCGCGGCGCAGGATGCGGCGGCGTACGGCGGGCGGCAGGGCGTAGAGCTTGGCGCACTCCAGGAGGCCCGCCGCGTCGCGTACGGAGGCTTCGGCCTGGCTGGCCCAGGCGTCGAGGGCGTCGGCGTCGTCGCGGGAGAGCTGGGCCGTTCGGGCGAGCGCCTCGACGACTCCTTTGCCGAGCGCCTTCTCCAGGGCGGGCAGGCCCTCGTGGCGCAGCCGGGAGCGGGTGTAGGCCGGGTCGGCGTTGTGCGGGTCGTCCCAGACGGGCAGCGACTGGACCATGCAGGCCTTGCGGGCGGTCTGCCGGTCGAGGTGCAGGAAGGGACGCCGGTAGCGGCGGGCGGCGCCGGGTCCGCCGGAGACGGCGGCCATGCCGGACAGGGAGCGGATGCCGGAGCCGCGGGCGAGGCCGAGCAGGACGGTTTCCGCTTGGTCGTCGCGGGTGTGGCCGAGGAGGATCGCGGCGGCGCCGTGGCGTTCGGCGGCGGCGTCCAGGGCGGCGTAGCGGGCGTCGCGGGCGGCGGCTTCGGGTCCGCCGTCGCGGCCGACGGTGACGGCGAGGGACTCGACCGGGGTGAGGCCCAGCTCTACGAGGCGGCCGACGACTTCTTCCCCGCGCTGGTCGGAGCCGGACTGCAGACCGTGGTCCACGGTGATGCCGCCGGCGCGGATGCCGAGTTTGGGGGCTTCGAAGGCGAGGGCGGAGGCGAGCGCCATGGAGTCGGCGCCTCCGGAGCATGCGACGAGCACGAGCGGCGGAGGCGGCGGCTCGTGGGGGGTGGGCGCGGGAACGCGCCCGCTGTCGAGGGCGGGTACGGGGGTGAGTTCGGTCAGGACGTCGTGGAGTACGCGGCGAACCGCCAGGCGTATCGCCGCGACCGCAGGATGGGGACCCATGTCCGGTTCCCTTCATGAAGTTTTCGGGGGTGAACCCGGTGTCGGTCACTCAGAGTGTGTAGATGGTGACAGAACCGGGCCGTTCCCCGAGCATTGCACGCCTACCCAGGCCTCACGGTCCCTCGGACGGGTGATTGGAGGGGCGTTCACCTGCCGTCGGCCGGATTCGTTTCACGACCTTCCCGTAGGGTTCACGACTCGGCCTTGCGGTGCACCCGCGCGACCCAGTCCGCCGGTTTGGCGATCTCCGTCTTGGTCGGGAGTGTGTTCGGCGAAGTCCATACGCGGTTGAACCCGTCCATGCCGACCTGATCGACGACCGCGCGCACGAACCGCTCGCCGTCGCGGTACTGCCGGAGCTTGGCGTCCAGACCGAGCAGCTTGCGCAGGGCCATGTCCAGGCGGGAGGCCCCCTTGGCGCGGCGCTGCTGGAACTTCTCGCGGATCTCCGCCACGGAGGGGACGACGGCCGGGCCGACGCCGTCCATGACGAAGTCCGCATGCCCTTCGAGCAGCGACATCACGGCGGTGAGGCGGCCGAGGATCTCCCGCTGGGCGGGGGTCTGCACGATCTCCACGAGGGAGCGGCCCTCGTCCTCCTCGCCCTCGGGGCGCCCGCCCGCGAGTGACTGGGCGGCCTCCCTGATGCGCTCCAGGACGGTCATGGGGTCGACTTCGGTCTCCCCCAAGAAAGACTGGATTTCGCCCTCCAGGTGGTCGCGCAGCCAGGGCACGGCCGTGAACTGTGTCCGGTGCGTCTCCTCGTGCAGGCAGACCCAGAGGCGGAAGTCGTGGGGCTGTACGTCGAGTTCGCGCTCCACGTGGACGATGTTCGGCGCGACCAGCAGGAGTCGGCCACCGCCGTTCTCCCCCGCGGGGAGTTCGCGGGTCGCCGGGGCGAACGTCTCGTACTGCCCGAGGACCCTGGAGGACAGGAACGACAGCAGCATGCCCAGTTCGACGCCGGTCACCTTGCCGCCGACGGCGCCGAGGACGGCTCCGCCGGGGGTGCTGCCGCGACGTTCCTGCATCTTGTCCAGGAGGGGCTTGAGGATCTCCCGGAACCCGGCGACGTTCGCCCGCACCCAGCCGGGGCGGTCGACCACGAGGACCGGGGTGTCGTGAACACCCTCCGTGCCCAGCCGGGTGAAGCCCCGGACGTGCTCCTCCGAGGCCTTCGCATGCCGGCGCAGTTCCGCGACGATGGTCCTGGCCTCGTCACGACTCACCTCAGGGCCCGGCCTCACGAGCCGGGTCGCGGTCGCCACCGCGAGATTCCAGTCGACCATCTCGGCACCACCGATGCTCGTCATGCGTCAACCGTACGTGAGCGCGTCCGGCTGCGGTTAGGGGTGCGGCTCGGCTCGCCCCCTCGACCTGGGGCCGGCGATGCCGCTGGTGCCCGCGGGGCCGGCCCGGTCGCGGCGGTCACCTGCAGCCGCAGGCCGCCAGGGCCGAAGCCGTGTGGTCCAGGGCCGATTGGGCCGTGAGCCGGTTGGTGGTGTCGGACGCCAGGAAGGCGAAGGCCAGGAGGCGGCCGTCGGTGTCGACGACGGTTCCGGCGAGGGTGTTGACGCCGGTGAGGGTGCCGGTCTTGGCGCGGACGACACCGGTGCCGGAGATGTCGTTGCCGTAGCGGTCGCGCAGGGTGCCGGTGAAGCCGGCGACCGGGAGGCCGGTCAGGATCGGGCGGAGTTCGGGGTGGGCCGGGTCGCCGGCCTCGGCGAGCAGCGCGGTGAGCAGTCCCGCGGTCAGCTTGTCGGCGCGGTCGAGGCCGCTGCCGTCGTGGAAGTCGGCTCCGTTCAAGGGGACTTCGAGCTTCTTCAGCTGGGCGTGGATGGCCGCGGCGCCGCCCTGGAAGCTGGCCCTGCCGCCCGAGGCGAGGGCCGTCTGGCGGGCCAGGGCCTCCGCGATGTCGTTGTCACTGTTCGTCAGCATGCGCTCGACCAGGGCGGACAGCGGCGGGGAGGAGACCGAGGCGAGCGCCTCGGCGTGGTCGCCGGCCTTGGAGAGGCCGGGCGAGGTCGTCTTGATGCCGTGGTCCTTGAGGAGGTCCGCGAACTTCGCGGCGGCGTCCGCGGCGGGGTCGAGGCTGCGGATCGCCGTGCCGCTGGTGGAGTCGTCGGTGCGGGCCTCGTCGGTCATCAGGGCGACGACCGGCGCGAGGTTGGCGTCCCTGCCGATGGGGTGGAGCTCGGAGCCGTCGTACAGCGAGGTGTCGTAGGAGAGCGTCACCTCGTCCAGGTGGCGCTTCTTCAGGGCCGCGGCCGTCCTGTCCGCGAGGGTGCGCAGGCTCGCCCAGCCTTCCGCGTCCCTGCGCGCGGTCAGGGTGGGGTCGCCGCCGCCGACGAGCACGACCTCCTTCGTGCCGGGCTCCAGGACTGCGCGGGTCCTGATGCGGTGGTCGGCGCCGGCCGCGGAGAGCGCGGCGGCGGCGGTGGCGATCTTCGTGGTGGAGGCCGGGGTCAGCGACTGGCCCGCCCCCTTGCCGTACAGCCGCTTGCCCGTCGCCACGTCGACGACGACGGCCGCCCGCTGCCTGCCCAGTGAGGGGTCGGCGAGGAGCGGGTCGAGGACGTCGGCGAGGGCCCGGCCGGCCGGCGCCGGGAGGGAGTTCGCGGCGCCGCCGAGGCCGGTGAGCACGGTTGCGGCGCTGGGCGCGGGCCGCGGCGCCCTGGCGGACGTATCGGACGTACGGCCGTGATCTGTGCCACCCTCGGGGCCCTGCGATGCGGCCCAGTCGCGCTCGGCCGTACGCTGACCGGAGGAGTCCCAGGGACCGGCCGCGGCCACCGCCCCGGCCGCGAGTGCCAGGCCCACGGTGGCGGCAACGGCTGTGAGCTGGGGAGTCGTGAACCTCACGGGACGCGGCCGGACGGCGCGGGCGACCCGTACCACCTGTGGTTTCACGGTCCGCGCGACCCGCACCACATGCGGTCTCGCGGCCCGCCAGGCCTTCAGCTCTGGCACGACCACCAGCCCCTTTCGCGATCACACACCTGCGTGAGGGACACTTAACCACCAGAACTATGTGCTGATCATGGAGGAGCCACCGGTGGAGTTCGACGTCACGATCGAGATTCCGAAGGGTTCGCGGAACAAGTACGAGGTGGACCACGAGACCGGTCGGATCCGTTTGGACCGTCGACTCTTCACCTCGACCAGCTACCCGGCCGACTACGGCTTCGTCGAGAACACCCTCGGCGAGGACGGCGACCCGCTGGACGCGCTGGTCATCCTGGACGAGCCGACCTTCCCGGGCTGCCTCATCCAGTGCCGCACGATCGGCATGTTCCGCATGACGGACGAGGCCGGCGGCGACGACAAGCTGCTGTGCGTCCCGGCGCACGACCCGCGCGTGGAGCACCTGCGCGACATCCACCACGTGTCGGAGTTCGACCGTCTGGAGATCCAGCACTTCTTCGAGGTCTACAAGGACCTGGAGCCCGGCAAGTCCGTCGAGGGCGCCAACTGGGTGGGCCGTACGGACGCCGAGATCGAGATCGAGCGGTCCTACAAGCGTTTCAAGGAGTCCGGCGGTCACTGAACCCCGTGACCCAGTGAGCAGCGGGCCGTGCGGTCCTCCCCCGGGGGGCCGCGCGGCCCGTTCGCGTATACGTGCGCATACTGGGCGTACTGGAGGTGCGAGTCGGGAGCGGTGGGGTGACAGAGCCGGACGCGGAAGACCGTAAGCCGCAGTCGGACGAGGCGAGGAGTGCGTTCAGCCAGCCGGCGGGGGTGGTGCCGCCGGTTGCCGCTGTCGTCGACGACGAGTCGTCGACGACGTCCGAGTTCGCGCTGCCGAAGGGGCTGGACGTCCCCCAGCCGCCCGCCGCCGACTCCGAGGGCTCGGCCTTCAGCACCCCGCGCACCTACAGCGCCAAGCACGCGCCGCCCGCCTTCACGCCGGCCGCCGGCATCCCGGTGGTCAGCCTGACCAAGGACGCGCCCTGGCAGGACCGGATGCGCACGATGCTGCGCATGCCGGTGGCCGAGCGGCCCGCGCCGGAGGCGGTGCACAAGGAGGACGAGGCGGGGCCCGCCGTCCCGCGCGTGCTCGACCTGACGCTGCGTATCGGCGAGCTGCTGCTCGCGGGCGGTGAGGGCGCCGAGGACGTGGAGGCGGCGATGTTCGCCGTGTGCCGCTCCTACGGCCTCGACCGCTGCGAGCCGAACGTCACCTTCACCCTGCTGTCGATCTCGCACCAGCCGTCGCTGGTCGAGGACCCGGTGACGGCGTCGCGGACGGTACGGCGGCGGGTCACCGACTACACGCGGCTCGCGGCCGTGTTCCGGCTCGTGGACGATCTGAGCGACCCGGACACCGCGATCTCCCTGGAGGAGGCCTACCGGCGCCTCGCGGAGATGCGCCGCAACCGGCACCCCTACCCCGGCTGGGTGCTGACCGCCTCCAGCGGGCTGCTCGCGGGTGCGGCCTCGATCCTGGTCGGCGGTGACGCGGTCGTCTTCGTCGCCGCCGCGCTCGGCGCGATGCTCGGCGACCGGCTCGCGTGGCTGTGCGCGGGGCGCGGGCTGCCGGAGTTCTACCAGTTCACCGCGGCCGCCATGCCGCCCGCCGCGATCGGGGTCGCGCTCACGCTGGCGGACGTCGATGTGAAGGCGTCCGCGGTGATCACCGGTGGGCTGTTCGCGCTGCTGCCGGGGCGGGCGCTCGTCGCGGGCGTGCAGGACGGTCTCACCGGCTTCTACATCACCGCCTCCGCCCGCCTGCTGGAGGTCATGTACTTCTTCGTGGGCATCGTCGTGGGCGTGCTGCTGGTGCTCTACTTCGGCGTGAAACTGGGCGCCGAGCTCAACCCCGACGCAACGCTCGGCATCTCCGAGCGGCCGCTGCTGCAGATCGCCGCGTCCATGCTGCTGTCGCTCACCTTCGCGGTGCTGCTCCAGCAGGAACGGTCCACCGTGCTGGCGGTGACGCTCAACGGGGGCGTCGCCTGGAGCGTGTACGGGGCGATGCACTACGCGGGCGACATCTCACCGGTGGCCTCCACGGCGGTGGCGGCGGGGCTGGTCGGGCTGTTCGGGCAGTTGCTGTCCCGCTACCGGTTCGCGTCCGCGCTGCCGTACACAACCGCCGCGATCGGGCCCCTGCTGCCCGGCTCCTCGACGTACTTCGGGCTGCTGTCCATCGCCAAGAACGAGGTCGACGCGGGGCTGGTGTCCCTCACCAAGGCCGCCGCCCTCGCGATGGCCATCGCGATCGGCGTGAACCTGGGGTCGGAGATCTCCCGTCTGTTCCTGCGGGTGCCGGGCGGCTCCGCCGGGGCACGCCGGGCCGCCAAGCGGACCCGGGGGTTCTGAGCCGCCCCGCCCCTCAGGGGGCGCGGTAGCCCTGCCCCTGGCCCTGGTCGTACGGGTACTGCGGGTCGTACGGCTGCTGCGGGTACTGCTGCGGGTAGGGCTGCTGCGGCGCGTACGGCTGCTGGGGCTGCGGCTCGGCGTAGTACTGGTCGTAGCCCTGGTCCGAGCCGTAGGGCTGCTGGTGGCCCTGCTGCGGGTCGTACGGCTGCTGCGGGTTCTGCGTGTAGTTCTGGTCGCCGTACGGCTGCTGTTGCTGCTGTTGCTGCTGTTGCTGCTGGTGGTGGTTGTGCTGGGTCGGCGGTACGGCGCGCAGCTGGGTCGTCGCGTCGTCCATGACCGGCGGCTGCTGGTACTGCTGCTGCGGGGCCGAGGACTGCTGCGGCGCCGCGGGCTGCTGCGGGTTCTTCTTGGACTTGGAGCGCGCCCGCAGGAACTCGATGGCGATCGGCACCACCGAGACGAGGACGATCAGGATGAGGATCGCCTCGATGTTCTTGTGCACGAAGTCGATGTTGCCGAGCCAGGAGCCGAGCAGGGTGACGCCCGCGCCCCACAGGACGCCACCGATGACGTTGAAGGTGAGGAACGAGCGGTACTTCATGCCGCTGACGCCGGCGATGATCGGCGTGAACGTGCGCACGATCGGCACGAAGCGGGCCAGGACCAGGGACTTGGGCCCGTACTTCTCGAAGAACTCGTGGGCCTTGACCACGTTCTCCTGCTTGAAGAGGCGGGAGTTCGGGCGGGTGAAGAGCGAGGGGCCGACCTTCTTGCCGAACATGTAACCCGCCTGGTCACCGAGGATCGCGGCGAGGCAGATCAGCGCGATGGCCGCCCAGAGCGGGAAGTCCAGCTTGTGCGACGTGATCAGCAGACCGCAGGTGAACAGCAGCGAGTCGCCCGGCAGGAAGAAGCCGATGAGCAGGCCGGACTCGGCGAAGACGATGAGCAGCAGGCCCCAGATGCCGAAGTTGTCCAGGAGCGTGTTCGGATCCAGCCAGCTTGGACCAAGGGCAAGCGTCGTCACGGTCGGGGGCTCCTGAGGGGTGGAGGAAGGACGGGGTCCTGGTACGGCCGCCCAAAGCTATCAACGCTGTGGGTCCGCACCAGGTTCCACCGATGCCTCCAGGATGCCCTGTGTAATCACTGGGACAAAGCTGTGAGCCCTCCGGCCACCGCCCGGCCCGGCTCGGGGCCTACGCGCCGTGGCGTGCGGCGTTCGCCTCGATCGCGTCCCTCAGGTGCTCGGCGAGGCCCGGGCGCATGGAGTCGTAGAACTCCTTGAACCGCTCGTCGGACACGTACATCCCGCCGAGGCCCTGGTGGACGTCGTAGGGGCAGTCGTAGAACCAGGTGGTGATGTGCCGGCGGTGTTCCTCGGCCATGTCCATGGCCGCTTCGCCGGTCGGCGGCTCGCCCGCGGCCATGAGCGCGTCGTAACGCTCGCCCCAGGAGGCCACCTCGGCCTGCATCCGCTTCCAGTCGTCCTTGGTGTAGGCGGCCGCGCGGCGCTGCGACTCGGCGTACGCCTCGGTACCGCCCCAGCGCTGTTCCGCCTCGTCGGCGTACTGCTCCGGATCCTTGTCCCCGAAGACCTCGAACTTCTCCTCGGGCGTGAGGTTGATGCCCATTCTGCGTGCCTCCATGGCGTTCTCCACGGCCGCGGCCATCTTCTGCAGTCTCTCGATCCGGGCGGTCAGCAGTTCGTGCTGCCGGCGCAGGTGTGCGCGCGGGTCCGCGGCCGGATCGTCCAGCAGGGCGGCGACCTCGTCGAGCGGGAAGCCGAGCTCCCGGTAGAACAGGATCTGCTGCAGCCGGTCGAGGTCGGCGTCGTCGTAGCGCCGATGGCCCGCGTGGCTGCGCCCGCCCGGGGCGAGCAGGCCGATCTCGTCGTAGTGGTGCAGCGTGCGCACCGTGATTCCGGCGAAACCGGCGACCTGGCCGACTGAGTAGCTCACTTCCGTTCCCTCCCGCTTCTCGGTACGCGCTTCAGACTGGGTCCTCACGTCGCGTGAGGTGCAAGTCCCTTTGTCGGCCGGGTGGCATCTCCGGGATGTCGTGTCCGTTTCGCCCGTTTATGGTGAGCGCGTGGCCCAGGACACGACACGGCAGGAATCGACCCCGAAGGCCCCCGCGCGCGCCCTGCTCCCCCTGATCCTCCCCGCGCTCGCCGTCGGCGTGGGCGCGAGCCTCCTCTTCCTGGCGGTGAGCGCGCTCGCGGAGCGGCTCCAGGACGTGCTGTGGCAGGACCTGCCCGACGCGCTGGGGATCGGCCGGTACTCGGTGCTCTGGATGCTCGTCATGCTCATCGCGACGGGCGTGCTGGTCGGGCTCGTGGTGTGGAAGGCGCCGGGGCACGCGGGGCCCGATCCGGCCACCACCGGGCTGGAGGCTCCCGCACTTCCCCTCGGGGTGCTGCCGGGGCTGCTCCTCGCGACCGCGCTGATGCTGGCGGGCGGGCCGAGCCTCGGCCCGGAGAACCCGATCATCGCGGTCAACATCGGGCTGACGTTCTGGCTGGGCCGCAGGCTGCTGCCGCGGCTGCCGGGCGGGCTGTGGGTGATGCTGGCCGAGGCGGCGACGATCGGCGCCCTCTTCGGTACGCCGGTGGCGGCGGCCCTGATCATCTCCGAGGCGCTCGCAGGGCGGAAGGTCCAGGGGTTGCTGTGGGACCACGTCTTCGCGCCGCTCGGCGCCGCCGCGGCCGGGGCGGTGACCACCACCCTGGTGGCCCATCCCACCTTCGACCTCGATCTGCCGCCCATCGGGCACCCCGGCTGGGCCGATCTGCTGGCGGCGCCGGTGGTCGCGTCGGTCGCGGCCGTGCTCGGCATGGTCGCCGTGTACGCCTTCCCCTACGTCCACGCCGGCTTCTCGCGCCTGCGCCACCCCATGGTGGCGCTTCCGGTCGGCGGACTCGTACTGGGCCTTCTGGGGGCCCTGGGCGGCCATCTGACGCTCTTCAAGGGGCTGGACGAGGTCGCGGAGCTGGCGCACGATCCGGAGGGCTGGTCGGCCGGGGAGTTCGCCACGATGACGGTGGTGAAGCTGACCGCGCTGCTCGTGGCCGCGTCGTGCGGGTTCCGCGGTGGGCGGATCTTCCCCGGGGTCTTCATCGGGGCGGCCCTCGGGCTGTGCGCGCACGCGCTCGTGTCGGGCGTGCAGCCCGCGGTCGGTGTCGCCTCGGGTGTCCTGGGCATGCTCCTGGCCATCACCCGGCAGGGCTGGGTGAGCCTGTTCACGGCCGCCGTGCTGGTGGCCTCGCCCGCGATCCTCGCCCTGCTCTGCATCGCCTCGCTGCCGGCCTGGCTGCTGGTGACCGGCCGACCGCAGATGCAACTGCGCGAGGACGGAACCCCGATCCGCTGAACCTCTCCGTGACCGCCCACGACCGCCTTGAGGAGAACCGCCCGTGCCGCTCCACAAAGGACCCGAGAAGCCCGACGAGCGCCCGCTGTCCGTCAACCCCTTCTTCGGGGAGGCGAATCCGGTCGGCGGGATGACCGAGGCCCCGGCCAAGCACCGGCTCCCGAAGGACCCGCTGCCGCCCGCGACGGCGTACCAACTGGTCCACGACGAGCTGATGCTGGACGGCAACTCCCGGCTGAACCTGGCCACGTTCGTCACGACCTGGATGGAGCCGCAGGCCGCGCAGCTGATGGCGGAGTGCCGGGACAAGAACATGATCGACAAGGACGAGTACCCGCGCACCGCCGAGCTGGAGAAGCGGTGCGTGGCGATGCTCGCCGACCTGTGGAACGCGCCCGATCCCTCGGCCGCCGTGGGCTGTTCGACCACCGGGTCGAGCGAGGCGTGCATGCTCGCGGGGATGGCGCTCAAGCGGCGCTGGGCGCAGCGCAACGCGGACCGGTACCCCGGCGCGCGGCCCAACCTCGTGATGGGCGTCAACGTCCAGGTGTGCTGGGAGAAGTTCTGCAACTTCTGGGAGGTCGAGGCACGCCAGGTGCCCATGGAGGGCGACCGGTTCCACCTCGACCCGCAGGCCGCCGCCGAGCTGTGCGACGAGAACACCATCGGGGTCGTGGGCATCCTCGGGTCCACCTTCGACGGGTCCTACGAGCCGATCGCCGAGCTGTGCGCGGCACTCGACGCGCTCCAGGAGCGGACCGGGCTCGACGTCCCGGTGCACGTGGACGGCGCGTCCGGGGCGATGGTCGCGCCCTTCCTCGACGAGGACCTGGTCTGGGACTTCCGGCTGCCGCGGGTGGCGTCGATCAAC
Source organism: Streptomyces sp. SAS_270 (assembly GCF_052543295.1). Classification (NCBI taxonomy): domain Bacteria; kingdom Bacillati; phylum Actinomycetota; class Actinomycetes; order Kitasatosporales; family Streptomycetaceae; genus Streptomyces; species Streptomyces sp. SAS_270. The sequence goes on along the minus strand of NZ_JBMNDS010000037.1, from coordinate 67,617 downwards.
GCCTCGGGGCACAAGTACGGGCTCGTGTACCCGGGGGTGGGCTGGGCGCTGTGGCGCGACAAGGAGTCGCTTCCCGAGGAACTCGTGTTCCGCGTCAACTACCTGGGCGGCGACATGCCGACCTTCGCGCTCAACTTCTCCCGGCCCGGCGCCCAGGTCGTCGCCCAGTACTACACGTTCCTGCGGCTGGGCCGCGAGGGCTACCGGGCGGTGCAGCAGACGACCCGGGACGTGGCGCGGGGGCTCGCCGACCGGGTCGAGGCGCTCGGTGACTTCCGACTCCTCACGCGCGGCGACGAGTTGCCGGTGTTCGCCTTCACGACCGCGCCCGACGTCACCGCGTACGACGTCTTCGACGTGTCCCGGCGGCTGCGCGAACGCGGCTGGCTGGTGCCCGCGTACACCTTCCCGGAGAACCGCCAGGACCTGTCGGTGCTGCGGGTGGTGTGCCGCAACGGGTTCTCCTCCGACCTCGCCGAGCTGTTCATGGAGGACCTCGGCCGCCTGCTGCCCGAACTGCGCCGGCAGCCGCATCCGTTCACGCACGACAAGGGTGCGGCGACCGGGTTCCATCACTGAGGGCGGGCTTCTCACGAGGGGTCCCCGTGTCTTCTCGTGGCTCGAAAGCGTCTGTACGATGCGTGCGCCCTTGGGCCCTTGTCGGGAGATGTCCCGCGAGGGCCCTTCTTCTCACCGTGGGGATGCATATGCGCATACGCGCTTCGGTCGCCGCTCTGTCCGGCGCCCTGGTTCTCTCTTCGGCTCTGGTGTCTCCCGCCGCCGCGCAGGCGCACGCGGGGCCGATGACCAGTGACGACACGACGATCACGAAGGTCGTCGTCAACGGCGGCAAGGACCTCGTCCTCGGCACCACCGCCAAGAAGTCGTTCACCGCCACGGTGACCGCGGCCGATCCGGACGGCGTCACCGCCGGCTGGATCGCCCTGTGGCACGGCACCTCCTTCGACGATCAGGGAAGGGACGCCGTGCTGATGCCCGAGGAGGAGGGAACGGGCTCCTGCGTGGCAGACACCCCCCAGACCTCGACGTGCACGGTCCACTTCACCGTGGACCCGAAGACCGACCTGACCAAGAACGCCTATGCGGGCACCTGGCACGCGTACGCCATCGCGTACGGCCGCCCGAGCGGTTCCACCAACGACGGATACGCCGGCAGCGTGCGGATCAAGCGCAACACCACGCTGACCGCGAACGCCTCGCCCGAGCCGGTGACCCACGGCCGGACCGTCACGGTCAAGGGCACGCTCACCCGCGCCGACTGGGAGAGCGGCACGTACGCGGGCCGGAGCAACGTGTCGGTGAAGCTCCAGTTCCGCAAGGTGGACAGCAGCACCTACACCACCCTCAAGACCGTCACCAGCGGCTCCGGCGGAGCGGTGACGGCGACCACCACCGCGACGACCGACGGGTACTACCGCTTCTCGTACGCGGGCACCACGGCCACCGACGCCGCGACATCGGCCGGCGACTTCGTCAACGTCCAGTAGGGACCCGGAACCCGCTTCCCGGGCCCAGGGAAGCGGGGGCTTCCGCCGTCGAGGTCAGTCGCGGTCCCCCGGATGCGGCGTCCCCGTCGCGTACGGGTTCTTCTCGCCCTCCGCGAGGACGCCCACGAACGGCTCGCCCTCACCGGCGAAGGTGTAGGCGCCGGCCTCGATGCGCTGGATGAGGCCCTGGGTCCACTCGGCGTCCGCATCGGCCGTGTGCAGCCAGAGGTTCATGATCTCGCCGATGTGGCCGAGCTGTTCGGGGCCTTCCTCGGGGATGTAGTGCTCGGTGACGGAGGTCCGCCACTGCTCGATCCGCCGGATCCGCTCCTTCAGGAGCGCCAGGGCCTCCTCGCGCGGCAGGTCGACGACGGCCCCGATGGCCGCCGTCTTCACGTCCATCTTCTGGTCGTAGGAGGTCAACGCCTCGCGCAGCAGAGCGAAGTACTCCTCGTTGCCGGCGTCCGTGATCTCGTACTCGGTGCGCGGTGGCCCGCCCGCCGTGGACGGCGCGATCTCGTGGGCGTGCAGCAGACCCTGCTTGGCCATCTGCTTGAGCGCGTGGTAGATCGAGCCGGGCTTGGCGTTGGACCACTCGTGCGCACCCCAGTACTCCAGGTCGCCCCGCACCTGGTAGCCGTGGGCCCGCCCGTGCTGGCGGACGGCGCCGAGCACGAGGAGACGGATCGCTGACATGCGGGCCACATTAGGCCCCCGGCGTCAACCCTTCTGTGCGCGGGCCACAAGCTCGAAGGCGGTCGCGCCGTCCAGGGACTCCCGGATGATGTCGGCGTGACCGGCGTGCCGGGCGATCTCCTCGACGAGGTGCAGCATCAGCCAGCGCATCGACACATCGCCCTTGGGGAACCAGGGCGCCTCGGGCAGCGGGAAGGTGTCGTCCATCGAGTCCACGGACCGGATGAACTCCTCGGTCTCACTCGTCACGCCGTCCCAGAACGCGAGGACCCCGGCCAGGGTCTCGTCGCCCTCCACCCGGAAGCCGTCTCCCCAGGTCTCCTGGGTGCGCGCCCGCTCGTTGGGCTTCTGCTGGGCCAGCCGCAGCCAGTTGAGCTCGCACTCGGCGACGTGCTTGACGAGCCCGAACAGGGACAGCTCGCTGGCGCTCGGCGTTTGTGTCGCCTGCTCGTCGCTCAGGCCGAGAACCGCGCGCCGCAGCCCGCCGCGCTGGGCCTCGACAAAGGCCAGCAGTGCGCCGCGCTCGTCTCCGTGCGCCTCTGCGGGAACGTGAGTGACCATGACCGGCCGCCTTCCATCGTGTCGCCTTCTTGCCTGACACCGATGAAGCTACGGGCCCTTTAGGTCAGGTTCTGTCCTCAAGGGCCCGGCGCGTCAGGAATGGCTCAGAACGGGAAGCGGCTGCGCCCGTGCTGGACCGAGATCCACTTCTGGGTGGTGAAGGACTCCACCGTCGCGTCGCCGTTGAGGCGGCCGACTCCGGAGGACTTCTCGCCGCCGAAGGCGACCTGCGGCTCGTCGTGGACGGTTCCGTCGTTGACGTGGAACATGCCGGTGTCGATCTGCTTGGCGAAGTTCACGCCGCGCTCGACGTCCGCCGTGTGGACGGCGCCGCTGAGGCCGTACGGGGTGTCGTTGACGATGCGGACGGCCTCCTCCTCGCCGTCGAAGGGGACGAGCAGGGCGACGGGGCCGAAGACCTCCTGGCGGAGGATGGCGGCGTCGGCGGGCAGGTCCGTCAGGACGCTCGGCTCGACCAGCGTGTCCCTCGTGGTGCCGTGCACGAGCGCGGTGGCGCCCTCGGCGATCGCCTGGTCGACGGCGCTGGTGATCGCGTCCGCCTGGGAGGAGTTGATGACCGGGCCGATGACCGTCTCGGGGTCGTTGGGGTCGCCCGTCTTGAGCGAACCGACCTTGGCGACGAACTTCCGGGTGAACTCCTCGGCGATGCTGCGGTCGACCAGGACGCGGTTCGCGGCCATGCAGACCTGGCCCTGGTGGACGAACCGGCTGAAGACGGCCGCGTCCACGGCGTAGTCGATGTCCGCGTCGTCGAGCACCACGAGCGCGCTGTTGCCGCCGAGTTCGAGGACGGAGCGCTTGAAGTGCGAGGCGCAGACGGTGCCCACGTGCCGGCCGACCTTGTCGGAGCCGGTGAAGGAGATGACCTTCGCGAGCGGGTGCTCCAGGAAGGCGTCGCCGATCTCCGCGATGTCGGTGATCACGACGTTCAGCAGGCCGCCCGGCAGACCCGCCTCCTCGAAGATCTTCGCGACCAGGGAGCCGCCGACGATCGGCGTGTTCTGGTGCGGCTTGAGGACCACGCCGTTGCCCAGCGCCAGCGCCGGGGCGACGGACTTCATGGAGAGCAGGAAGGGGAAGTTGAAGGGGCTGATCACGCCGACGACGCCGACCGGGACGCGGTAGAGGCGGTTCTCCTTGCCTTCGACCGGCGAGGGGATGATCCTTCCCTCGGGGCGCAGCACCAGGTTGATCGACTCGCGCAGGAACTCCTTGGCGAGGTGCAGTTCGAAGCCGGCCTTGAGGTGCGTGCCGCCGAGCTCGGCGATGATGGCCTCGGCGATCTCCTGCTCGCGGTCCTCGATGATCCGCAGGGCCTTCTCGAAGACCGCCCTGCGCGCGTACGCGTTGGTCGCCGCCCATTCCTTCTGGGCACGCGAGGCAGCGCGGTACGCCTGATCGACCTCGTCCACCGTGGCTATGGTGATCGATGCGAGCTTCTCGCCGTCGTACGGGTTGAAGTCGATGATGTCCCAGGAACCGGTGCCCGGACGCCACTCGCCGTCGATGTACTGCTGGGCCAGGTCCGTGAAGTAGGGCGACATGAGCTCCTCGATCCCTCAATCCCTGTGCTGCCGAAGCAGACATCCGCGATCACACCCTGATCACGCGTCATCGTACTTGTGTTTCAAGGGAGTTGGGGAACAGTACGGGACACCCGGTGAAGACTCTCAGGAGAGCTGGAGAAGCCCCCTGAGCAGGTCGCGGCTCTCGTCCGGGCCGGGGCTGTCCTGCTGGAGCTGCTTGAGCGCCGACTCGTACTGCGCGACGTCCTCACGCTTGTCCAGATAGAGCGCGCTGCTGAGCTGCTCCAGATAGACGACGTCGGAGAGGTCGGACTCCGGGAAGCTCAGGATCGTGAAGGAGCCGCTCTCGCCCGAGTGCCCGCCGAAGCTGAACGGCATGACCTGCAGGCGTACGTTCGGACGCTCCGACACCTCGATCAGATGCTGGAGTTGGCCGCGCATCACCTCGCGGTCGCCGTACGGGCGGCGCAGCGCGGCCTCGTCGAGGACGATGTGGAACTCGGGGGCGTGCTCGGAGACGAGGTACTTCTGGCGCTCCAGGCGCAGCGCGACCCGGCGCTCGATGTCCGCGGTGCTCGCGCCCCTCATGCCGCGCTGGACGACCGCGTGGGCGTACGCCTCGGTCTGCAACAGGCCGTGCACGAACTGCACTTCGTAGCAGCGGATGAGGTGGGCGGCGCCTTCGAGGCCGACATAGGTCGGGAACCAGCTGGGCAGGACGTCGGAGTAACTGTGCCACCAGCCCGCGACGTTGGCTTCCTTCGCGAGGGACACGAGCGAGGTGCGCTCCGCCTCGTCCGTGATGCCGTACAGCGTCAACAGGTCCTCGACGTCACGCGTCTTGAAGCTCACCCGTCCCAACTCCATGCGGCTGATCTTCGATTCGGAGGCACGGATCGAGTAGCCGGCCGCTTCGCGGGTGATGCCATGTGCCTCACGCAGTCGCCTGAGGTGCGATCCCAGCAGCATCCGTCGCACCACCGAGCCGCTCGATTCCCCAGCGCTCACGTTCGTCAGCCTCCCCAGCCGTCCTCGGACGCCGAAGTCTGCCACTAAAACACTTCGAGCTGTACTCGTCCGGTTACAGAAACGGAAAGTAGTTGAAGGAGTGGCACAGGAACAGATCAGGAGAAGGAAAGAAAGAGGGGAGAAGACGGCAGAAGAAATGCCCAAGAAGCGGTACTCGAAGGTCCAATTCGGGCGCGTGCACGTGCATCTGCCCTTGCATCTGCTGTACGCATTCGGAACCATGGTCTCGCGCCACCGCTGCATCGCAACGACCGCGAACCCCGGGAGTGCCTCGCATGGGGACGAATGGATCGACCATGCTCGAGCCGTTACGGCAGGGGCTTCCGCCGCTCGACCCCGCGGCCGTGTCCAACGCTGCCTCCTGCGCTCTGCCGCCCCGCTACGAAGCGGTGCGCGACGCGCGGCAGTTCACACGAAGAACGCTCGACCAGTGGGACATAGGCGAGCGCTTCGACGACGTCTGCCTGGTGGTCTCCGAACTCGTCACCAACGCGCTGCGCCACGCCCTGCCCTCGGACACACCACGTCCGGACGACCAGGGTCCGCCCGTGCGGCTGCACTTGATGCGGTGGACCTCGCGTCTGGTGTGCGCGGTGCGCGACCCCAGCCACGACAGTCCCGTCGCGGGCGACTCGGAGGACTTCTCGGCGGAGTCGGGCCGCGGCCTCTTCCTGGTCGACTCGTTCGCCGACAGCTGGGGCTGGCACCCGCTCGCGGGGACGCTCAGCGGCAAGGTCGTGTGGGCGCTCTTCCGGCTGCCCCAGCCGGCCTCCGCCGAATGAAGAACCGCGGCGCCTTCCGGCGCCCCGGTTCTACGCGCGTTACCCACTGTCGAGAAGCACGGACGCTCGGTCACCCGCCCCGGGCGCCCATGGTCAGCCCGCTATCAGGTGGTCGAACTCGCCGTCCTTGATGCCCAGGAGCATCGCCTCGATCTCGGCGCGCGTGTAGACCAGCGCGGGCCCCTCGGGGAACCGTGAATTCCGCACGGCCACCTCGCCGCCCGGCAGCCTGGCGAACTCCACGCAGGAACCCTGCGAGTTGCTGTGCCGGCTCTTCTGCCAGGCCGCCATCCCGTCCAGCTCTGTCGCAGCCATGCCGTTGTACACGTCATCCACGTCGTACACGTCGTGGTCCACAGGTCGCTCCCCGGTGGTGCAGTGGCTGAGGTGGCCATTGATGCATTGGTCAACTGCCCCGGATCATAGCTCTGTTCATGTGCGGATGCATGGGCGGATGCGCGTGCAGATGCACGTGCACGCGGGGTGTTCCTGCGGTTACAGCTTTTACCCGCCTTTTGACTACCGACGGTTGACCGAACGACTACAGCTCGTTCCGCGCCCGCTCCAGAGCCTGAATTCCCTCGTCTACTAGGAACAGACGCATGGAGCGGCCTTCGTGTTCCAACGTCCGCGTGATCGTCTGCTCAGCGACTCCCGTACGGCAGCAGCGCCATCTCGCTCGCGTTCTTGATCGCACGTGTCAGCATCCGCTGCTGCTGGGCGGTCACCCGGGTGACCCGGCGGCTGCGGATCTTCCCGCGGTCCGAGATGAACTTCCGCAGCAGGTCGGTGTCCTTGTAGTCGATGTAGGTGACCTTGTCGCGGCCCAGGGGGTTGGGACGGGACTTGGACGCGGTCCTGCGCTCGGGCTTGCGGGCCATGGGTCAGACCTCCAGGACGGTGTCGAAGGCGGGCGGGAGCCGCTTCCAGGCGGCGCGCCCGGCGGCGTACTCGGTGTCGGTCAGCAGGCAGGACTCCAGGAGCAGTTCGAGCCCCTCGCGGTCGAGCCCCGGGGAGGTGAACACAAGGTGCTGGCAGCAGTCGCCGTGCTCCGGGTGCCAGTCGAGCGCGGCGGCCGCGCGGCGGACCGGCGGGACCATGTCCCAGGCCGCGTCCGGCAGCGAGGCGAGCCACGGCCCCGCGTTCTCCACGCACAGCGCACCGCCCGCGGCGTCCCAGTGCAGCAGCGTGTCGGGCCGGTCGGCGAGCCAGAAGCGCCCCCGGCTGCGGGCGGCCGCGCAGGTCAGGTCCTCCAGCGCCGCGTACAGCCGCTCCGGATGGAAGGGACGGCACCGATGCCATACGAGGGTGGCGACGCCGTGCGCGTCGGCGTCGGCCGGGAGCAGGGCGCACGCCGGGTGCTGGGCGGCGGCCGCGGCCTCGACGTCGAACCCGGCGAACGCGGCGGCGGCCAGCGGGGAGCGCGTCGAGCCGCCGTACTGGACGGGCACTTGGCGGGCCGTCGGGTGCAGTTGGGCGAGCAGGGCGCGGTCCTCGTCGTCGGCCTCCGCCGAGTCGGCCACGGCGAGGACGGGGGCGTACTCCAGCTGGCGCGCGAAGGTGTCGGCGACCGTGCGCTGGTCGGTGGCGGCCGCGGCGAGGCCGCCGTCGGCGAGGTCGTCGCCGTTGCCGAGGTAGGGCAGCAGCAGGGCCGGGTCGACGGCGGTGATCACGCCGGTCAGCCGCAGTCCGCTCGACGCGACGACCTCGGCCATCGCCTTGGGCTCGACCGAGTCCCACAGCTCGACGACCGCGAGCCGGGTGAGCCCGGCGTCGGCCAGCCGCTCCAGCTCCGGCACCAGGTCCTCGCGCAGGGCGCAGCACGCGCAGTCGTTGACGAGCGGGGCCTCGCCGACGGAGAGGATTCCGGTGGCGTCGCGGACCGTCCGCACGACCGTGCCGGCCGCGGCGGTGGCGAGGTCGTGGTGGAGGGCGACGCTGCCCGGCACCTCGGCGAGGAGCCGTTCGACGGTGGCCCGCCGCGCGTCCGTGTGCAGACCGCCGACGATCGCCACGCAGAGGGCGCTCATCCCGTCAGCTCCGCTTCCCGAACCGGCGCTCGAAGCGCTCGACGCGCCCGGCGGCGTCCAGTACGCGTGCGGTGCCGGTGTAGAAGGGGTGGCTCACGTTCGAGATCTCGACGTCCACCACCGGGTAGACGTTGCCGTCCTCCCACTCGACGGTCCTGCCCCCGGACAACGCGGCGAGCGTGGAGCGAGTGAGGAAGGCGTGGTGCGCGGCGCGGTCCCGGAAGACGACGGGCCCGTACGGCGGGTGGATTCCTTCGCGCATGTCGGTCAGCGCTCCTCTCGGAAGTCGACGTGCCGGCCCGCGACCGGGTCGTACTTGCGCAGGACCATCCGGTCCGGGTCGTTGCGCCGGTTCTTGCGGGTGACGTAGGTGAAGCCGGTCCCGGCCGTGGACCGGAGCCTGATGACGGGACGGAGTTCGTTGCGTGCCATGCTGGTACCTTACTGAAAATGAATCCCATTACCAACCACGGTCGGAACGGCGACCGAGAGAGGTGCGTCACCTTGTCCGCGCACTGCATGCTGACCGGCGCCCGGCCGGGCTTCGGCAACTCCATCTCCCACTCCCACCGGCGCACCTCCCGCCGCTTCGACCCGAACGTCCAGCGCAAGCGCTACTGGCTGCCGAGCGAGGGCCGGCACGTACGGCTGCGGCTGAGCACGAAGGGGATCAAGACCGTCGACACGATCGGCGTCGAGGCCGCCGTGACCCGGATCCGTGCCCGGGGAGTGAAGATCTGATGGCCAAGAAGAGCAAGATCGCGAAGAACGAACGGCGTCAGGAGACCGTCGCGCGGTACGCGGCGCGACGGGCCGAGCTGAAGGAGATCATCCGCCGCCCGCCGTCGGGCGAGGCCGAACGGGCCGCCGCCCGGCGGGAACTGGCCCGGCAGCCACGCGACGCCAGCGCCACCCGCGTACGCAACCGGGACAGCGTCGACGGCCGCCCGCGCGGCTACCTGCGCACCTTCGGGCTGTCCCGGGTGAACCTGCGGCAGCAGGCGCACGCCGGGTTCCTGCCGGGCGTGCGCAAGTCGTCCTGGTAGTCCCCCGGGCCGGGCCGGGGTCCTGACCGGCGGTCCTGACCGGCGGGGCTCATCGGTTGTCCTGGTAGCTTGCTGCGGTCGTTCCGGTGACGGGACGGCCTCAGCAGCCACACCTTGGGGGCTTCCAGTGACTTCGGCTTCGGCTTCGGCGACCTTCTCGTCCGGCTCGCGCCGCCGTACGGCCCGTATCGCGCTCGCGGCCGCCGGTGTGGTGGCCGCGCTCGTGCTGACCGGGTGCAGCAGCGACGGCGACAGCGGCGGGGACGGTGACTCCGGGAACACGTCCGCCACTCCCACCGCGACGGAGACCGCCGCCACCGGGGGCGGCTCCGGCTCCGGGGAGACCTCCGGCGCCAAGGGCACGCTGGAGGGCAGCTGGCTGGCCACCACCGACGGCAAGGCCGTCGCGCTGATGGTCACCGGCAAGAAGGCCGCCGTCTTCACCACCGGCGGCACGGTGTGCAGCGGCACCGCCGGCAAGGAGTCGGGCATGCAGATGATCCGCCTCAAGTGCGCCGACGGCAGCGACGATCGCGCCACCGGCATGGTCGACTCCGTGAGCGCCACGACCCTCAAGATCACGTGGTCGGGCGGCGCAGGCAAGGAGACGTACACCAAGTCCGAGACCGGGACGCTGCCGACCGGCCTGCCTACGGCGAGTCTCGGCTCCTGAGTTCCCCGGTTCCGTCCACCGTCATCGGGGGTACGGCGGTGTCCAGCGCCTCGGAGAGCTCGACCAGGGACTCCAGCAGCAGGCCCGCGCCCCGGCGGACGACCGCGTCGGGGACGGCCTCGGCGCCGTCCCAGGCCTCCAGGGCGGCACGTACGGCGTCCCAGCGCGGGACACGGCGCTCGCGTACCGCCTTCGCGCCCTGCTCGGTGGCCGTGCGCAGGGCCTCGGCGAAGCGGGCCGCCGCCGGAACGGGCGTCGCGTCCCGGTCCGGGAGGTGGGCCTCCATCAGCATCGCGACCCGGCCCAGCTGTGCGAGGGCGTCCTCGACGTCGTCCGCGACCGTCCGGGACAGGCCCCGGTGGCGTACCGGCTCGTCCTTCGCCCGGGCCACCGCCGTGTGCCAGGCCGCGCGGGCGCCGCGCGCGGCGAGGAGGGCCTCGCGGACCTCCGGGGCGGTTCTGCCGGCGGGGTCGGCATAGTGGGTGACGACCGTCGCCGCGTAACGGCCCTGCGTGGTCAGCCAGTCCGCGAGGCGGGAACGTAGCCGTGGGGTCTCCCAGGCCGGGTACACGGCGTACGCCAGCATCGCCAGGAGCCCGCCGATCAGGGTGAGGACCACCCGTTCCGGAACCGTCTGCGTCCACTGCTCGCCGCCCATGCCGAGCAGGAAGACGACGTACGCCGCCACGCAGGCCTGGGCCGCCATCTGGCCGGTGCGCATCAGGAGGTACATCAGGGCCGCGCTGAGCACGGCGAGGGTGCCGGAGAGATACGTGCCCGGGGTCGCGACGCGCACGATGCCGGTGGCCAGGGCCACGCCCACGAGGGTGCCGCCGAAGCGGGCGACGGCGCGGCTGTAGGTCTGGGAGAAGTCGGGGCGCATGACCATGACCGAGGTCAGCGGGGCCCAGTAGCCGTGGCCCAGGGGGAGGGCGGTGCCGATCACGTAGCCCGCGGCGGCCACGGCGGCGACCCGGGTCGCGTGGCGGGTGATCTGGGAACCCTTGTGCAGCTCCTTGCGCATGGCGCGGAGGGCCACGGGGATCAGGCCCAGGAGGGTGGGGCGGCTGAGGGGGGTCGGGGTGGGCTGTGGGGTGGGCGTGGGCTGTGGGTTTTCGCCCCCTCCGCCCCTTCCCGTCCCGTCCTCCTGGGGGCTTCGCCCCCTCTCCCCCCTGTCGCGCTTCGCGCTCGTCCTCAAACGCCGGACGGGCTGAAATGACCCCACGTGCCGGACGGGCTGGGAATCGTCCCCTCCTGCCGTCTCCAGTACGTCCTCAAGGAGCCTGCCCAGGCGAATCGCCGCCCGGTGCGGTGGGCCCGTCAGGATCGTGCCCGTGTCCGGGGTTCTGAAGGCGGCCACCGCTCCGGGCGGGAGGGTGACCGGGGCGCCGTGGCGGATGGCTCGGGCGGCGGCGTCGAGGAGGGTGGCCGCGGCGGAGAGGAGTTCGCGGACCCGGTCGCGGGCCGGGCCTTCCTCGGGGACGCCCATCGCGGGGTCGGCGAGGGAGGCGAGGACGGGCCGGATGCGTTCGGCGAGGCCTCGGGCTCCGTGCAGTTCGGAGGGGCGGGTGCGGGCCTGGCGCGGGGTGAGGGCGGCCGCGTTGCGGGCCTCCATCAGCGGGAGCGGGTCGAAGGAGGCGACCGGGTCGTGGCGCAGCCGGCGCGCGTAGTCGGCCTCGGCGGCCAGGGCGTCGGCGAGGGCGTCGCGGTGGGCACCCCAGCGCCGTACCGGGAAGAGGACGATCAGCGCCGCCTGCACCAGACCGCCCACGATCATCATGGCGCCGTGGCCCGCCGCCTCGGCGACGGAGGTCGGCAGGGTGACCGTCACCAGCATGATCGCGACGTTGGACGAGGCGATCAGGCCGATCGTGGGGCCCGCGGCCCAGCTCATCCCGGCCAGGAACGTCCACGCCACCAGCAGGGCCAGGAACAGGACGAAGTGGGAGATCGTGACGTAGCCGAGGAACGTGGAGACGGCGAGGCTGGTGCCGGAGGCGAGGGCGAGTTCCGGGCGGGGCCGCCAACTGCGCTGGAACGTGGCGATCGCCGCCTGGAACGCGCCGAACGCCGAGCTCGCGGCGGCTCCCGGCCCGAAGGCCCACAGGCTCAGGCCGATGACGAGGGCGAGGCCTGCCGCGCCGCGCACCGCGATCAGCGGTTCGAGACGTTTCCGCTCGACCGTCAGACCCGAGCGCGTGGTCTCCCTCAGCGCCCGGAGCCAGCTCATCCGGCCAGCGTAGGGTCTGTGTCACGGGTGCCACGGGAGGTTCGGTCGCGGTCGTGGGTCCGGCGCGAACGGAACGGGCGGGGCGCGTGAACGGGTGCCGCACGCGTGCGTGATGATCGGTGCGTATCGCCGAACCTCACGGGGGATCCCATGCGCGTCGTTCCCATCGCCGTCACCGCACTCGCGGTGGCCTTCGCCCTGACCGCCTGCGACGACAGCGGCGGTGACGGAGGTGGCGACAAGACCGCCACGAGCACAGCTGGCGCGGGAAGCACGGCGGGCTCGAAGTCCGGCACCGGCTGCCGTCTCGACGGGGTCGGCGTGCAGGTCGGCCCCGCCAGCGAGGCGCCGGCCGCCGGGGACACCGGCATCGTCCCGGTCACCCTCACCAACCGCGGCGCCACGTGCACCCTGCAGGACTTCCCCGGCATCGAGCTGACCACCGGCGACGCGTCCTACGACGTCGCCGGGGACAAGCGGGCGAAGCCGCTGAAGCTGACCCTGAAGAAGGGCGAGACGGCGACCTTCACCGTCACGTACGTGCGCGGCGCCTCGGGCGGCAAGAACAGCGCCGCGGTGACGGACATGAACATCAGCCTGCCGGGCAGCGACGCCCAGGCCGGCTACTCGTGGAAGTACGGCGACGTCTCGCTCAAGTCCGGCGGGAAGCCCGACGCCTCCGTGAGCTCCTTCCAGCAGGCCGGCGACTGACCCACCGCGCGGGTCATCGCAGCGGCGGGCGCGCCCTGACCTGGGCGCGGTCCGCCGCGGCGGCGCCCTGTTCCCATCCGGCCGCGTCCGTGACCCCGCGCAGGCGGGTGGTGACGGTGTCCGGGAACATCTGCTCCATGTGGTCCGCGACCGCCACGTCACGGGCCGCGAGGACCGGCAGCAACTCGCCCCCGGACACATCCACCTGGCCCTCGGCGACCGCCGCGAGCCGGTCCCCGATACGGTGCGCGTACGCGGCCAGGAACGACTGCCGGAAGGTCTTCGTACGCTTGCGGCCGCCCGCCCGCTGCTGCGCCTCCGCCTTCGTCATCGCGGCCGTGGCCTGCACGAGCAGCGAGGTGTAAAGCAGTTCCACGGCCTCCAGGTCGGGTTCGAAGCCGACGACGGTCGAGAAGCCGAGCGCCTCGTTCCACACCGCCCGGCAGCGGTTCGCGCCGGCCACCGCGTCCAGCAGCACCGCCTTCGCCGTCTCGTACGGCGCGTCGATGCCGATGCGGCAGGCGCCGGGCGCGTCCTTCGCGTGTGTGCGGGCGGCGAGCAGCGCCTCGTCGATCGAGTGCCGCGCCATCAGCTCCTGCGCCTTGGCACTCAGCGCCTCCGCCTCCTCCGGGAACCCGGTCGCCTCCGCCTTGGCGAGCAGCGCGCGGATCCGGCCGAGCATGCGGGAGTCCTTGTGCGGCTCCTGGGGGGCCTTCCCCGGTACGTCCACGGGCTCGATGGAGGGGAGGCGGAGCAGCAGGCGGTAGAGCTCCAGGACGGCGGTGGCGTAGGAGAAGCGGTCGGTGCGCGGGGGCTCGGCGTCCAGCTCCGCGAGCTGGACCGCCCAGCGCGGGCCGCGCGGCCCGTCGTCCTTCGCCTGCGCCACGACCAGGGCCGACGCCAGCTGTACGTGGATGTCCGCCAGCTCGCGCCGCACGATCCGTACGACGTCGGCGGGCTGCCAGCCGCGCCGCCAGGCCCCGGCGACGAACTCCTCGCCTCGGCGGGCGAGTTCGGCGTCGGCCGAGGAGTCGGCGGCGAGCAGCGAGGCGCCCGTGTCGAGGGCCGCGTCGGAGTCGGCGTAGAGAGCGGCCTCGAAGGCGCGCTCGACGGTGCTGGGCGTACTCATTCCCCGATCGTGCCACGCGCCCTGGCGGGGCTCGCGCGGGTAGGGCCTGCCCTACCACCGGGACGCCCTCTGGTGGTCGTGTGCGGGCGGCCGCCGGACGGTTCGCTGGGGACATGACCACCACCACGGCCGTTGCGGCCGTTTCAGCCGCCGTACGCATCCGGTCCCTGCGCCGCCATTACGGTGCCGTCGCCGCCCTCGACGGCGTCGACCTGGACTTCGCCGCCGGGACCTTCACCGCCGTGATGGGGCCGTCGGGGTCGGGGAAGTCGACCCTGCTGCAGTGCGCGGCAGGGCTCGATCGGCCGAGTTCGGGGACCGTGGCCGTGGACGGGGTCGAGCTGGCCGGGCTGGGCGAGCGGCGGCTGACCCTGCTGCGGCGGGAGCGGATCGGGTTCGTGTTCCAGTCCTTCAACCTGCTGCCGTCACTGACCGCCGCCCAGAACGTGGCCCTGCCACTGCGGCTCGCCGGACGCCGTCCGTCCCGCGGGCAGCTGCGCGAGGCGCTGGCCCGCGTGGGTCTCGCCGACCGCGCCGGGCACCGGCCCTCGCAGCTGTCGGGCGGACAACAGCAGCGAGTGGCCCTCGCCCGAGCCCTGATCACCCGCCCGGCCGTGCTCTTCGGCGACGAGCCCACGGGGGCGCTGGACACCACGACGGGCCGCGAAGTCCTGCTCCTGCTGCGCGAGTTGGTGGACCGGGAAGGACAGACGACGGTCATGGTCACCCACGACCCGGTGGCCGCCTCGTACGCGGACCGTGTGGTCTTCCTGGTCGACGGCCGGGTCAACGGGGAACTGACGGCACCGTCCGCGGAGCGCGTCGCGGCGCGCATGACGGCGCTGGAGCGTGTGCCGTGCTGATCCTCTACTCCCTGCGGGCGCGCTGGGCCTCTCTGCTCGGGGCGTTCGTGGCCGTCGGGCTCGGGGTCGCCGTGATGGCGGCGATGGGGCTCGGGCTGGCCGCCGCCCTCGATCCGCCCGTGCGCGAGCCGCAGCGGTTCGCCTCCTCGCCGGTCGTGGTGGCGGGGCGGGACACGCTCACGGTGGAGGTACGGCGGGGGCCGGGCACCGCGCACGTGTCGAAGAAGCTGGACCGCCCACACCCTGTGGACAGCCAACTCGTACGGGAGCTCCGGAAGTTGGGCCCGGTACGGCTGGACGGCCCGCGGCGGGACGCGGTCGGCGTCGACGCGTCCGCCGCGGCCGTGCGCGAGGTCGTCGGTGACCGCGCCCGTGTCCTCACCGGCGCGGACCGTCGGCTCGTCGACCCGGCGACCGAGCGGGACGCCGAGGCGCTCGTCGGGGTCGATGCGCTGCTGGGCACGGCCGCCGGGGTGTCGGCGTTCGTGTCGGTGTTCGTGACGGCGTCGACGTTCGCCTTCGTGGTGGCGTTGCGGCGGCGGGAGTTCGGGCTCCTGCGGATGGCGGGGGCGACGCCCGGGCAGGTGCGCCGGCTCTTGCTCGGGGAGGCCCTGGCGGTGGGGGTCGTGGCCTCGGCGGCGGGGTGCGCCGCGGGGGGCCGGGGGGCGCCCTGGCTCGGGCGCGTGCTGGTCGACGGCGGGGTGGCGCCGACGTGGTTCGCCGTGAGCGGGGCGGCGGCCTGGCCGTACCAAGTCGCTTTCTGGACAGGCGTGTCGGTGGCGTTCACCGGAGCGTTTGCGGCCTCGCGGCGGGCGGGGCGGATCGGTCCCGTGGAGGCGCTGCGCGAGGCGTCCGTCGACACGGACGTGATGCCGTGGTCGCGGCGCGCGATCGGCTGCGCCCTTCTTGCGGGCGGACTCGGGCTGCTGGCCTGGAAGTTGGGGTCGCAGCCCGCCGACCTGCTGAAGCGGAAGACGTACACGACCCAGCCGATGCTCCTGGTGACGGCCGTTGCCGCGCTCGCTCCGGTCCTGGTCCGTCCCGTCGTACGCCTGGTGCGGCTGCCGGGTGCGAGCGGGCTGCTGGTCCGTGCGAACGCGTCCGCCTCGGTACGGCGTACGGCCGCCGTGGCCGCTCCCGCCCTCGTGGTCGTCGCGCTGGCGGGCTCGCTGCTCGGCTCGGCGGCGACCGTGGCGGGGGCGAAGGCGACGGAGGCACGTGAGCAGACGCGCAGTCAGTTCGTCGTCACCGGGGACGCGTTGGGGGTGCCGCGGGTGAGCGGGGCCACGGTGTCCGCGACCGCGTCCACCGCCGTCTTCGTACGGGAGGAGGGGACCGCGCTCATCCGGTCCGACGCGCGGGCGGTACGTGACGTGGGGGCGTTCGCCGCCGTGTCCCGGCTTCCGGTGGTCGCGGGCGACGTACGCGATCTCGACGACCGCTCGATCGTCGTGAACGAGGAGTGGGAGGCACACACGGTCGGCTCCTGGGTCGACGTATGGCTCGGCGACGGGCGGCCCGCGCGGCTGCGGATCGCGGCGGTGCTGGGGCGCGGTACGGGCGACAACGGAGCGTATGTCACCGCCGCGAACGGCGCCGGGGCCGGGGTCGACCGGCTGGAGGTGCGGGTCGCTCCCGGGACGGACCGGGCCGGCGTCGCTGCTGCCCTGCGTACGTCCGGCGGAACGGTCCGGACCACGTCCGCGTGGCTGGCCGCCACCCGGCCGGGCACCGGTCCCCAGACCCGCCTTGGGCTCTTCGTGGTGCTCGGCATCGCGCTCGTGTACGCCGGGATCTCCCTCGCCGGAACGCTGTTGATGGCCACGACGGCGCGGGGGTCCGAACTGCGCTCGCTGCGGCTGGCGGGGGCCACGCGGGGGCAGGTGCTGCGGGTGGTGGCCGGGGAGGCGGTGCTGGGGGTCTGCGTCGGGGCGGGGCTCGGGGGCGTGGTCACCGGGGTGAACCTCGCGGGGGTGGCGGCGGCGCTTGGGCGGTTGTCGGCACCGGTGAGGGTGGTGGTGCCGTGGGAGGTGGTGGGTGGGTGCGTGGGGGTGTGTGTGGTGATCGGGGCGGGGGCTTCGGGGGTGGGGGCTTGGGGGCGGGGGCGGGGGCGGGGGTGAGGCGGGTCCGTGCCGGTGGGTGGGTCGGGTTCGTGCGGGTGTGTTGGGGGGTCGGGTCCGTACGTACGCGACCGCGGGTGAAGCTGGGGGCGGCTGCCCACCCGGCAGCGGCGGTGCGTGTGACGCCGGGTGGTCGGCGGAGCCGCGTCACTGCGGGCAATCGTGCCGCCAGGGGCGGCACGGGTGGGCGCAGCGGCGCCCCGTGAACGCCGGGCTGCGTGACCCACCCCCGCTCAGCACCAGCACCGGGGTGGGCTGTCGATGGGTGGGGTGAGGCGGCTGAAGGCGTCTCACGCTGTGGAATTGGGTCGCCGGGGAGGGCGGTCGCGTCGAGCATGGCGGCCATGGTCGACACATCCCTGTACGCAGCGTTTCTCGTCGCCGGCTTTGCGCTCTGTGTCACGCCGGGCCCCGACATGATGTTCATCGTGGCGATGGGCGGGCGGGGAGGGCCCGGGGCGGGGGTCATGGCCGCACTGGGCGTGGCCTCCGCGATGCTGGTGCACGCGGTGGCCGCGATGCTCGGACTGTCGGCGCTCTTCACGACGTTGCCGACGCTCTATCACGTGCTGCGCTGGGTGGGCGCCGCGTACCTCCTCTACCTCGCGGTGAAGGCGTTCCGGGATCGTGCGGTGCCCGTCGAGGCGGGCGGGGAGGCCGGGCCGGGGCGGTGGCGGGCGTTCTGGCAGGGGGCCGTCACCAATCTGCTCAACCCCAAGGTGATCCTCTTCAACATCGCGTTCCTGCCCCAGTTCGTGAACCCCGAACTGGGGCATGTGGCCGGGCAGTTCATGATCCTCGGCGTCACCATGGTGGTGATGGGCTTCGCGGTCGACGGGTCGATCGGGCTGCTCTCCGGGCGGCTGTCGGCGCTGCTGCGGCGCAGTCGGCGGGTGGCCAGGGGCCTGAACCTCTTCAGCGGGACCGTGTTCACGGGGCTGGCCGTGCGCCTGGCGGCCTCGCCCCAGTAGCAGCAGAAGAAGAGAGAACGGATGATGTCAACTTCGGGTTGACACCCCATGAGTGTCAACCTAACGTTGACACATGACCTCGAACTCAGCCGGCACGGCACGCGTACGCCTCGACGACCTCATCGAAGCCATCAAGACAGTGCACACCGACGCGCTCGACCAGCTCCAGGACGCGGTGATCGCCGCCGACCACCTGGGCGACGTGGCCGACCACCTGATCGGCCACTTCGTGGACCAGGCCCGGCGTTCGGGCGCGTCCTGGACGGACATCGGCAAGAGCATGGGCGTCACCCGGCAGGCCGCCCAGAAGCGCTTCGTCCCGAAGGCGGAGTCGGACCTCGACCCCAGCCAGGGCTTCGGCCGCTACACCCCGCGCGCCCGCCAGGCCGTCATGGCCGCGCACAACGAGGCGAAGGCCGCCCGCAACGCCGAGGGCCTGCCCGAGCACCTCGTGCTCGGGCTCCTCGCCGTCCCCGAGGCGCTCGCCGCGAAGGCGATCGTCGCGCAGGACGTCACCCTGGACGCCGTACGCGAGGCCGCGACCGCAGCGCTCCCCCCGGCTGCCGACGAGGCCCCCGAACTCGTCCCGTACGGTCCCGCCGCCAAGAAGGCCCTGGAGCTCACCTTCCGCGAGGCGCTGCGCCTCGGCCACAACTACATCGGCACCGAGCACATCCTGCTGGCCCTGCTGGAGCTCGAGAACGGCGAGGGCGTACTGAGCGGCCTCGGCATCGACAAGTCCACGGCGGAGGCCGGGGTCGTGGAGATGCTGAAGGCCGTGGTGGCCGCGGGGAAGACCGAGGAGGTCTAAGAAGGAGGGCAGGAAGGGGGCCTCGGCCTCCGGTTGCGGGGCGTTGTCAGACCCCCCTGCGAGACTCGGAACCATGACCGAGCGCTGGGCTCTCGCCCCGGCCGAGGACGGTGGTGCGCAGGTCGCCCCCCTCGGCCTCGGCGGGCTGCCCGCCGGGCCGGTCCTGCGGGAAGCCGACCTCGCCGAGGCCGTACGGTCCCGGCCCGAGGTGACCCGGTGGGTCTGGCGGTCGACGGCCGAGGTCTATCCGCGGCTGCTCGCCGCGGGCGTGCGCGTCGAGCGGTGCTACGACATGGAGGACGCCGAGACCCTGCTGCTCGGCCACGAGGGGCGGCTCGGCGAACCCCGCTCCGCGGCCGCCGCCCTCGCCCGGCTGCGCGGCGGCCCCGTACCGCCCGACCCGCCCCAGCGCTCCGCCGAACCCGGCTCCCAGTCGTCCCTGTTCGAGCCGCGCCCCGTCCACGTACCCCTGGAAGATCTCCTGGAGGTGTACGCGGACCAGCAGCGCCGGCACGACGCCACCGCGCACCCCGAGCGCATGCGGCTGCTGACCGCCTCCGAGTCGGCGGGGATGCTTCTCGCCGCCGAGATGAACCGGTCGGGGCTGCCCTGGAGCGCGGACGTGCACCGCGAGGTGCTGCACGAACTGCTCGGCGAGCGGTACGCGGGCGGCGAGCCCCGGCGGCTGGCCGAGCTCGCCGACGAGGTGTCGCAGGCGTTCGGCCGCCGGGTCCGCCCCGACCTCCCCGCCGACGTCATAAAAGCCTTCACCCAGGCCGGGATACGGATCAAGTCCACCCGGAGATGGGAGATCGAGACCCTCGACCACCCCGCCGTGAAGCCCCTGATCGAGTACAAGAAGCTGTACCGGATCTGGGTCGCCCACGGGTGGTCGTGGCTCCAGGACTGGGTGCGCGACGGACGCTTCCGGCCGGAGTACCTCGCGGGCGGGACGGTCACCGGGCGATGGGTGACCAACGGTGGCGGTGCGCTGCAGATCCCGAAGGTGATCCGGCGCGCGGTGGTCGCCGACCCCGGCTGGCGGCTCGTGGTGGCCGACGCCGACCAGATGGAGCCGCGCGTGCTGGCCGCGATCTCGCGCGACCCCGGCCTGATGGAGGTCGCGGGCCGCGAAAGCGACCTGTACCAGTCCGTCTCGGACAAGGCGTTCTCCGGCGACCGCGCGCAGGCCAAGCTCGCCGTGCTCGGCGCGGTGTACGGACAGACCTCCGGGGACGGGCTGAAGAACCTGGCCGCGCTGCGCCGCCGCTTCCCCAGGGCCGTCGCCTACGTCGACGACGCGGCCCGCGCCGGTGAGGAGGGCCGTCTCGTGCGGACCTGGCTCGGGCGTACGTGTCCACCGGCGGCCGGTGCGTCCGACGCCGCCGGGGAGGAGGCGGGCATCCCGCAGGACGACCCCCTCGACGGCACCGAAACCGGCACCGGATCCGGGACCGGCGACGACCAGGGGTGGGTGCCCGGGTACGCCTCGTCGAACACCCGTGCCCGCGGCCGTTTCGCCCGGAATTTCGTCGTCCAGGGCAGCGCCGCCGACTGGGCGCTGCTCGTGCTCGCCGCGCTCCGGCGCACCTGCGCGGGCCTCGAAGCGGAGCTGGTCTTCTTCCAGCACGACGAGGTGATCGTGCACTGTCCGGCCGAGGAGGCGGAGACCGTCGTCGCCGCGATCCGCGACGCCGCGGACCTGGCGGGCCGGCTGACGTTCGGCGAGACACCGGTCCGGTTCCCGTTCACGACCGCGGTGGTGGAGTGCTACGCGGACGCCAAGTGACTACTTCTCCGGTGTCCCCGCCAGCAGTTCCCGCAGCTCCCCCAGCACCGAGCTGTCCGTACCGTCCAGTGCGGCGAGGGCCGACTCCCACAGCCCGTACGCCTCCTTCGTCCGGCCCTCCGCGTGCAGCAGCAGCCCCCGCTGGTGGCGGGCGAGGCCCGCGGTGTAGCGGTCGGCGCGCTGGTTCGCACGGCACAGCAGCAGGTCGCATTCGCGGGCGGCCTGCTCGCGTTGCCCCACGCCGGACAGGGCCCGCACCAGCCCGAGCCGGGTCTGCGTCTCGCCGTGCCAGTCGCCGTGGGCGCCGAGGATGCGCAGGCTCTCCTCGAAGTGCGGTACGGCGGCGACCGGTTCGCCGAGGGTGAGGTGGGCGTAGCCGATGTTGCAGTGGGCGGAGTGCCGGATGATCACGTCGTCCAGCCGTTCGCCGAGCGCGAGGCTCCGCTTGTGGTGGTCGATGGCGACCCGCGGGTCGGTGTGCTCGTACAGGTTGCCGAGATGGCTGTAGGTGATGGCCTCGGTGTGCGGGTCGCCCAGCGTCCGGGAGAGTTCGAGGCTCTGCAGCAGCGCCTCGCTGGACTCGGCGTGGCGGCCGAGGCCTTCGAGGAGCATGCCCCGGTTGTTGAGCCCCCTGCGCACCCAGGACAGGACGCCGAGCCGCTGCCAGATGTGCAGTGCCTCGTCATTGAGCACGAGTGCCTCGCCCGCGCGGCCGGTCATGAAGTGCATCCCGGCCAGGTCGCCCAGCGCGTACGCCTCGGCGGCGGCGTCCCCGAGCCGACGTGCCGCCCCGAGCGCGGCCCGTGTGAGCAGCTCCGTCTCGGCGACACGGCCCCGGCGCTGGAGGTAGGGGCCGAGCAGGCGCACCAGGAGGGGCACATAGGCGGACGAGTCCGCGTACCGCTCGACCAGCGCCACCACGTTCTCCAGCTCCGTGTCGCCCCAGGCGAAGGCCTCCTCGGCGGAGGCGAACGGCGGGGCGGCCGCGACGTCCGCCGCGTGCGCCGACGGCTGGGTGGTGGTCGGGCGGCTGCGGTCCTCGCGGTCGAGGCCCGGTTCGACGATCGCCACGAGCGCGCGTGCGGCGACACCGGTGTACCAGCGCAGGGCCTGCTCGGCGACGCACCCGCCCTCGCCTTGGGCCGGGGTCTCCTGACCGGCTTCCGCCGGGTTCGCGGCGCCCTCCGCCTCTGTGCTCCCCGCGATCTCCCGGGCGAAGTCGCGGACGAGGTCGTGGGGTGCGTAGCGGCCGTATGCCGTCTCCTCCAGGAGGGCGACGTCGACGAGGCGGTCGAGGGCGGCCTCGGCGCGGCGTTCGCCGGTGCCGGTGAGGCGGGCGAGGAGGGGCGCCCCGTACGCGGGGAGGTCGAGCGTGCCGATCCGGCGCAGGGCGAGCGCTGCGTCCCGGTCGGCCTCGCGCTCGGAGGCGTGCAACGCGTCGTGCGCGACGGCGAGGGATCTGCGCACGCTCAGGTCGTCGTATTCGAGGTGGTGCAACCGGCCTTCCGTGGCGGTCAGTTGACCGGCGAGGACGTCCGGTGTGAGTGCCTGGCGGGCGGCCAGCCGGGCCGCGACGACCCGCAGGGCGAGCGGCAGCCGTCCCGTCAGTTCGACGAGGGGGTGGGTGCCGTCGAGGCCTTCACGGCGCCCGGAGACCGCGCGCAGCAGCGCCGCGCTGTCCTCGTCCGACAGCGGAGCGAGCGGGAAGCGGTGGGCGCCGTCCAGGGCGGTGAGCGGCGAGCGGCTCGTGACGATCACCGCGCACCCGGCGCCCGCGGGCAGCAGTGGCCGCACCTGCGCGGCGTTCGCGGCGTCGTCGAGGACCATCAGAGTGCGGGTGGGCGCGAGCATGGAGCGGAGCAACGCGGCCGCGGCGTCCGGGTGTTCGGGGATGCCGCGCGGCTCGGCACCGAGGTCGCGCAGCAGCGCGGCGAGCGCCTGGCCGGGGGTGAGCGGGGTCATGCCGGGCGTGGCGCCGTGCAGGTTGACGTACAGCTGGCCGTCGTCGAAGCGTTCCCTCAGCCCGTGGGCGACATGCAGGGCCAGCGCGCTCTTGCCGACGCCGGCCATGCCGCTGAGGACAGCCACGGCCGGGGCGGACGTCGCCGTCGACACCAGCCGTCGCAGTTCCTCGCGCAGGTCGTCCCGGCCGGTGAAGTGGGCAGGTGGCGGCGGGAGTTGGGCGGGCCGGGGCGAGCGCTCGGGAGGAGTGCGCTGCCGGTGTCCGCGGCCTTCGGCGGCGGCGCCCCCCAGCTCCCCGGGTGCGGCCTGCCGCGCGTACTCCCCGCTGTCCTCCTCCTCGCCCGCCCGGAGGATCTCCAGATGTGCTTCGCGCACGGCGGGCCCGGGTTCGACGCCGAGTTCGTCGACGAGACGGGCCCGCAGATCGCGGTGGACGGCGAGGGCCTCGGCCTGGCGGCCGGTGCGGTGCAGGACGAGCATCAGCAGCCGGTGGAAGGACTCGCGGAGCGGATACTCGGCGACCAGGGCGGCCAACCCGGGTGCCAGAGCGGCCAGTCGACCGGCGCCGACGGAGGGTTCGGCCGCCTCGCCCGCGGCGGCCGCCGCCCCGGCGAGGTGCAGTTCGGCGTCGTAGCGCCACTCCAGCAGGAGCAGCCGCGCCTCCTCCAGGCGCTGGACGAGGGCGAGTCCGCCGCGCTCGGCCGGGACGCCGCTGAGCGGCGCTCCGCGCCACAGGGCGAGCGCCGCCGTGGACGCGCGCAGCGTCCGCTCCCGGTCGCGGTCGGCGTGCGCGGCGCGTGCGGTCATGACGTGGCGCTCGAAGACGCGGACGTCCAACTCGCCCTCGTCGACCCGCAGGAGGTACCCCGGCGGCACCGCCCGCAGCCGCTCCGTGCCGTCCTCGCCGAGCAGCCGTCGCAGCCGGGTCACGTGGTTGTGCAGGGAGGCCTGTGCGGAGGCGGGCGGGGTGCCGCCCCACAGGGCGTCCTTGAGCGCGTCGACGGAGACGACGCGGCCGGGCTCCAGGAGCAGCGCGACGCACAGGGCGCGCACCTTGGCGCTGCGGATTGGCCGGATCTCGCCGTCGGCGTCGTACAGAACCGGCGGACCCAGCAGCCCGAACCGCAGCTCGTTCCGCATCGTGCCGCCCACTGCCTTTCCGCTCTTCGCGCGACCATCGGACGCCGACCGGGTGCCGCCGTTCGGCACCTTCACGCCGCATTTCGGCGGTTTTCTGCCGCCGGGCTCGCGACTCCTCGCGAAACCGTTGGCCTCATGTTAGCGATCCGTTGGTGTGGCCTGATGTGATCACTTCATCGGATCTGGCCCGACGGTGCGCGCGTATGACGCGTAACTCGGGGGAGTGTCGCCGCCGCGGCCGGATCCGGGGACGCAAGAGGGCCCCGGTCGTCGGAGGTGAACGACCGGGGCCCTTGTCCGTCCCTACGTCCCCGAGCGGCCCCCGCGGACGTGTCTCCACGGGCGGCGGCCAAAACCGGTGGGGATCAGATCACCGGCGGACGCCCCAGCCGGGTCAGCCGCCACACCGTGCGCCAGCGCATCGGACGCCGCTCCCCGCCCGAGGTGCGCAGCCCTTCCACGAACCCGCCGAACCAGGCGCGCAGCCCGCCGACGGACCGTGTCCGCAGCAGGGTCAGGGCGATCCAGACCGCCAGGTGCACCGGGATCAGCGGCAGCGGCAGCCGGCGGCGGACCAGCCAGACGCGGTTGCGTGCGGTCACCCGGTAGTAGATGGCGTGCCGGGCGGGCGAGGTCTTGGGGTGCTGGAGGAGCAGCTCGGGCGCGTAGAGGACGGTCCAGCCGGCGTCGGCGGCGCGCCAGGCCATGTCCGTCTCCTCGTGCGCGAAGAAGAACTCGGCGGGCCAGTCCCCGATTTCGGCGAGCATCGGCAGCGAGAAGGCGTGGCCGCCGCCGAGGAAGCCGGTCACGGGGCCGCCGCGCATCGGGTCCTTGGCGCCCACCCGGGGCACGTGCCGGCGCTGTGTCTCGCCGCTCTCGTCGGCGATCCGGAAGCCGACGATGCCGAGCCGCGGGTCCCCGGCGAACAGGTCCCGCACCCGCCGCAGCACATCGGCGTCGACGAGCAGCCCGTCGTCGTCCAGTTCGACGACGACGTCGACGTCCCCGAACTCGCGCAGCCGCCGCAGGGCGACGTTGCGTCCGCCCGGGCAGCCGAGGTTCTCGTCGACCTCGATGGTGGTGACCTCGCCGGGCAGGCCGAGCCGGTCGGCGAAGTCGGGCAGCGGGCAGCCGTTCCCGATGATCACGATCCGGGCGGGGGCGACGTCCTGCTTGGCCACGGAGGTGAGCAGCGCGTCCACCTCGGCGGGCCGGTTCCCCATGGTCACCACGGCTACGGCGACCCTCGGCTCCGCCTGCGACACAACGCCCACCCCATTCCGGCCAACAACTGTGCCCGCGATGCTAGCCGTTCACCATGTGGGCGCCTCACGTACGCCGGTTCTCCCTCCGTCGTACGAACTTCAGGCCCGACCAGTCCTCCCCCAGCGCGGCCACCTTCACGTCGACGACGCCGAGCGGCAGGAACAGGTCCCGCAGGTCGTTCTCGGCGATGTCGCTGACGTGTCCGGCCGCCTTGCGGGGCCAGGCGATCCAGAGCACGGCCCGGTCGTCGAGCCCCTCGACCAGGGCGGGGGCCTCGGCGGCCAGCGCCTCCCGCTCGCGGTAGAAGGCCACGGTGACGTCTTCGCCCCGCGGCCCCGAGCCGGTGACCTCGCAGCCCTCCGGCAGCCCCGGGATGTCCCAGCGGGGCGGGGCGTGCAGGAGGCCGACGCGGTGGCCGGGCTTGATGCCGATCTTCTTCGCGAGGGGCGTTGCGGAGTACCCGCCGCCGCCCGCTCCTCTGGCTGTGTCGACTCCGCTCATGGCCTCATCCTGACCCCGCTCTCCCCCGCCCGCCTCTCCCGTGGCGCACGCACCCGCCCCGGACACGCAACCCAGCCCGCGCACCAGCCGTCTCACGAGCCGACCGGAGCACCAGAACACCCGTTCCCAGCCGAAGGGCGCGTCCGTTGAGCGACAACGACGACAAGGACGACATCGACATCGAGGGCCAGGGACTCTCCCGCAGGAGGGTCATGGTGTACGCGCTGGCGGCGACCACTCTGACGCTGGCCACCCCGGCGACGGCGGACGCGCTGCCCACGGACGCACTGCCCCAAGCGGCGGAAACTCCAGCGGCGAGCAGCGGTTCCTCCGGCGTGATCGTCGCGAACCGGGGCCGGGAGATGCTGGGCCTGGAGGTCACCGAGGCGAACAAGGTCGTCGTACGGCTGCCGCGGGCCGAGGTCGGGCAGGGCATCACGACCGCGGTCGCCATGATGATCGCCGAGGAGCTGGACGCCCGGCTGGCCGACGTCGAGATCCCGCTCGCCGACGCCGACCCGCGCCTGGAGAACCAGTTCACCGGCGGTTCGAGCTCGGTCAGTTCGCTGTACGACCCGGCCCGCAGGCTGGCCGCCACCGCACGCGCCCGGCTCGTCACGGCGGCGGCCCGGGAGTGGAAGGTGCCTGCGCGGACGCTGCGCACCCACGACACGACGGTGGTCGCCCCGGACGGCCGTACGGCCACCTTCGGGTCGCTGTCCGCGGCCGCCGCCCGCCTCCGCCACGCGGACGTGCCCGCCTGGCCGAAGCCGGCGAGCAGGCACACGGTGATCGGACACCCGACGACCCGGATCGACGCCCGGGACATCGTCACCGGCAAGGCGACGTACGCCGGTGACCTGCACGTCGCCGGAGCACTGCCGACCGTGGTGGCCCGTCCGCCGACGCTCGGCGGCAAGGTCTCCGCCCTCGACGCGGCGGCCGCCCGGGCGCTGCCCGGCGTCCGCGCGGTGGTGCGGGTTCCCGGAGGCGTGGCCGTGGTGGCGGAGTCCTTCCACCACGCCTTCCGGGCCAGGGACGCGCTGCGGATCACCTGGACGCCGGGCCCGCTCGCCGCCCTGTCGGACACCGCGATCCGCTCCAGGCTGCGGGCCGCCGTGCCGGATCTCGCCGCCCCGCCGCACGGTTCGCGGCAGGTGCAGGGCGAGTTCGAGTTCGCGTTCGTCAGCCATGCGCCGATGGAGGTGCTCACCGCGATCGCCGATGTCCGCGAACACCGGGCCGAGCTGTGGTTCTCCTCGCAGAGCCCCGGGTACGCGCAGGCGGAGATCGCGGCGACGGTCGGGCTGCCGGAGTCCGCGGTCAAGGTCCATGTGGTGCGCGGCGGCGGCTCGTTCGGGCGGCGGCTGAACCACGACGCCGCGCTCGAGGCCGCCCTCATATCGAAGAAGGCGCACCTCCCGGTCAAGCTGATGTGGAGCCGCAACGACGACATGCGGCACGGCCGGATGCGCCCGGCGAGCCACCACCTCATCCGGGCCAGCCACAAGGACGGCCGGGTGGTGGCGTTCGCCCACCACATGGCGTCGGTGAACGAGTCGGCCGGCGGCGGGGTCGCAACGACAGCCCGCCAACACCCCCGAGCCCCCAGGCCCGGCGCGGCCGCCCCGTTGCCGAGCAACGAGGGCCTCTACAACTTCGGCTCCGTCAAAGGCGACTGGGGCGGCATCGAGCTGGCGATGCCCCTCGGGGCCTGGCGTTCGGTGGACTCCGGTACGTCACGGACGGCGGAGGAGATCGTCGTCGACGAGGTCGCGCGCATCCTGCGCAGGGACCCGGTCGCGTTCCGCCGTACGACGCTGCGCAGCAAGTCCGTCAGGGCGGTACTGGACAAGGTCGCCGCGGCGGGCCGCTGGGGCCGGGCGCTGCCCGCCGGGCACGGCCAGGGGGTCGCCGTGCACGAGGAGTACGGCTCCTGTGTGGCCGCGCTGGCCGAGATCGACGCGAGCGATCCGGCCCACCCCCGGGTGACGAGGGTGGTGATGGCGGCGGACGTCGGCACGGTCGTCAATCCGCGCGGCCTCGATGCCCAGCTCATGGGCGCGGCGATCGACGGCATCTCCACGATCCTGCGGGCGGGCCTGCACATCGACCGGGGTGCCGTTCGCGAGGGCAGCTTCTCCGACTTCCACTACGCGCGCCAGCGGCACAGCCCCTGGCACTTCGAGGCGCACCTCATGCCGTCCACCGAGGAGCCGGGCGGAGCAGGCGAGTTGGGCGTTCCCGCGGCGGCGGGCGCGGTCGCCAACGCCTACGCGCGGGCGACCGGAAAGAGTCCGCGCCGCTTCCCGCTCACGTTCTGACGCCTCCCGCTTCCCCGCTCTTCCTACCCGGAGGGATTCCCATGCCCCGCCACACCTTCGTCCTCAACGGAGCGCCCGTCACCGTGGACGCGCCGCCGGACATGCCCCTGCTGTGGGTGCTGCGCGACAAGCTCGGCGTCACCGGCCCCAAGTACGGCTGCGGGGTGGGCGTCTGCCGGGCCTGCACGAGCCATCTGGACGGCGCCGAGATCCAGCCCTGTGTCGTCCCGGTCGCGGACTGCGCGGGCCGCAAGGTCACCACGATCGAGGGGCTGGCCGACGGCGACGACCTGCACCCGGTGCAGCAGGCCTGGCTGGACTGCGACGTGGCCCAGTGCGGCTTCTGCCAGCCCGGCCAGATCATGGCCGCCGCGGCGCTGCTGCGCTCGACGCCGAAGCCGACCGACGCCGACATCGACCGCATCGAGAACGTCTGCCGCTGCGGGACCTACTCCCGCATCCGGGAGGCGATCAAGAAGGCTTCCGCGGCGAGTTGAGGCCGGATCCCGCGCGCACGCCGGTGAGGCGGCGGGCCGCGGCGAACAGCGGAAGCACGGCGGCGAGGGTGAGTTGCAGGGCGCAGCCGGTGACGAGGAGGGTCTCGGCGCCGGGGGCGTCGGCGGCCCAGGCGACCAGGCAGCCGATGTTGACCGCAGCCCAGCCGATGGTGGCGGTGGCGAGCCTGCCGGTGGGCTTGGGGTATTCGATGCGGCTGACCATGAGCCAGGCGACGCCGACCACCGCGATCAGGGTGACCTTGAAGGGCAGTTCGAGCAGGACGACGGAGACGACGGTGAGCGCGGCGAACGGGATCGGCATGCCCTGGAACATGCCGTCCTGCATCGTGGTGACGGAGAACCGCGCGAGCCTCAGCAGCCCGCCCAGCAGCACGGCGACGGCGGCCGCGACGACCAGCCGCAGCTGCGCGTCCTCGGTGACCAGCCCCCACACCAGGACGAAGTACGCCGGTGCGAGTCCGAAACTGACCAGGTCGGAGAGGTTGTCGAGTTCCGCGCCCATGCCGGAGCTGCGGAACCTGCGGGCGACCAGTCCGTCGCACAGGTCGAAGAGCGAGGCCATCAGGATGAGCATGACGGCGGTCGCCGCGCCCTGCCGCACCGAGCCGTCGCCGCCCCGGCCGTGTGTGAGGTACGGGACGAGAACTGCCGTGGTGATGAAGTAGATGGAGGCGAATCCGCAGACCGCGTTGCCGAGCGTCAGCACGTCGGCCGCCGAGAGCCGCGCGGGGGAGAACTCCCGGGCCGCGGCCTCGGGCTCCGTATCAGGCTCCGTATCGGGCACCGCCGTGGGCGCCGCTTCGTCCCGGGATGCCGGCGCCTCGGGTTCGGTAAGGGTCAAGGCACTCTCCTGCACGCGTGTCTGGCCGAGCATAGGCGCAGCATCATCGCAGAATCGCGATGCGTCCGGCAGCCGGGTCCGGTTTCCCGCCCGCACGCCCGGTCCGGTGCGCGGGCGGGTGCCGGCCGGGCGCGGCGGGCCGGGATCCCCGCGAAGCTGCCGCCCCTACTGCCGATCGCGGCCGTCCCGCGCTTCTAGCGTCAAGTCCCGTAGCACTTGGGCGACTTCGGAAGGGACACGCATGAACAACGGTCTTCGTAAGGCGGCTGCGGCCGCGGCTCTGGTCACCGGTCTCGTCGCGGGCAGCACCGTGACCGCCTCGGCCGCTCCCCGGTCCGAGCGGATCACCTCGCAGGAACAGCTCGCGGCGAGCATCGCCAAGGCGGTCGCCGCCGAGCAGGACAGCGGTACCGTCGCCGGCGGCCCCGTCATCGCCGGAATGGTGACCGCCTCCAACAGCGCGAGCCCGCTCCGGGCTCCCTGCTGACGGCGCGGAGGTGAGCACCGTGGACAGCTCGACCGACCTGGCCCCGGGCACGGGTCAGCAGACACTCGACTGGTGTCCCAGCGGCGAAGCGCAGCGCCCGGAGTCCGTGGTCCTCGGCGTGCGGTCCGGGGACGGCGGTGAGGTCGTGTACCTCGCCGATCCGGTACCCGCCGCCGACGTCCTGGGCAGCATCCCGGAAGGCATCGCCCCGAACCGGGTCCTGCGGTTCGCCTCGCACTGCGTGTCGGACTGTGCGAACCGGGTGGGTACGGCCTGTGGTCTGATCGAGCGCATACGGGCCGTGCCGGCGAAGGCGGCGGCCGGTGCCGTACCACGGTGCCACCTGCGCCCGCACTGCAAGTGGTGGAACCAGGTCGGCGTCGAGGGCTGCCACCGCTGCCCCGCCGTCGTCACCCTCAGCTCGGACGAGGACGAGCTGAACGCCCTGGTCGCGGATCCGAACACCACGCTGGACCAGTTGGAGAGCTGGATCGCCGCGGCCGAGGACTGAACCCCCTCGCGCGGGCGCGACACAGGCCCCGGGCCGGACCATCCGGCACCGGGGCACTGCCCGTTGCCCTCCGCGCCCATACCCCACAGAACTCCCGACACCCGTGACGAAAGGACCGCTGCGGACATGGACAACTGGATACGGGACTTCCACCCCGCGCCCCAGGCCCCGGCGCGGCTGCTGGTGTTCCCGCACGCGGGCGGCGCGGCCGGCGCCTACCACGCCCTGTCGGCCGCGCTCGCGGGCCCGCTGGAGCCGTTGGTCGTGCAGTACCCGGGCCGCCACGACCGTTTCACGGAGCCGTTCGCCGAGCGCATCGACGACGTGGTGGACGCCGTCCTGGACGCACTGCCCGCGGACCCGGCGGGCCGGCCGACGGCCCTGTTCGGGCACAGCATGGGCGCGGTCATGGCGTACGAGGCCGCGCGACGGCTCCAGGAGCGCGGCGAGACGCCCGCCGTGCTGTTCGTGTCGGGCCGCGAGGGCCCCTCGCTGCCCGCCGCGCTGCGGTGGCCGTCGGACCCCACGGACGCCGAACTGATCGCGGAGATGCGGCTGCTGGCCGGCACCGTGGACGAGCTGCTGACCGACCCGATGCTGCTGGAGCTGATCCTCCCGGCGCTGCGCGCGGACTACCGCATGCTGTTCACGCACACCCACCGGCCCGGCCCCCGGCTGCGCTGCCCGCTGGTGGCGCTGACCGGCGACGACGATCCCCGGGTCGCGGTGGGGGGCGTGGCGGCCTGGGAACGCGAGAGCGCGGCCTCGTTCACCGCGCATGTCCTGCCCGGCGGCCACTTCTACCTCGACGACCATCTGCCGTACGTCACCGAGGTGATCACGGCGGCCGTGTCGGGAGCCGTGACGGGCGCACACGGCTGACATACGGGCGGCGCGCGGGATCAGGGCTGGTCGTACCAGGCGAAAGCCGTGATGCGCCAGCCCTCAGGCGTGCGCACGAACTGGATGGTCTTGGTCCCGCCGCCCTCGAACGGGGCGCCGTCCAGGATCCCGGACTTGCGGTACTCGCCGAAGCGCGACGCGATGTCCCCCGATATCTCGGTCCGCTCGGACGTCTCCCACTCGGAGAACTCCACCAGCCGACCGTCGCTCAACAGCCGCTGCCGGGGCTCGATGAACTCCTCCACGCCGTACACCGTGAACGCGGGCCCGGCGCTGACGATCACCCCTGTGGGAAGCATCAGCCGCCTGATGCGTCCCACGTCGGCGGCCTTGCCGCCCCGGTTGTCGAAGGCACCGAAGAAGTCGGCGGTCACCGAGTCGATCTCGATCTTTGACATCGGGCGACGGTAGCACCGGGCCGGGTACGGCGCGGGGGCCGGCGGTTCGGGCGAACCGCCGGCCCCCGCGTGTGCCGCGCAGAACCGCTCACTCCGCCTCGAACTCGCTGAGCAGGGCGTCCAGGGACTCGTCGGGGTCACGGCCGGCGACGATCTGGCGGGCCATCTCGTGGAGGGTGAGCTGTTCCAGGAAGAGGGTGAGAGGGACGTCGAGGTCGAAGTCGTCGCGGAGGCAGCCGACCAGGTGGACGGCTGTCAGGGAGTCTCCACCGGCGGCGAAGTACGTCAACTCCGGGTCGTGGGAGGGATCCAGGCCGAGTGCGTCGGCCAGGAGGGCGCGGACGGACTGCTCCAGG
This sequence comes from Streptomyces sp. SAS_270, assembly GCF_052543295.1. Classification (NCBI taxonomy): domain Bacteria; kingdom Bacillati; phylum Actinomycetota; class Actinomycetes; order Kitasatosporales; family Streptomycetaceae; genus Streptomyces; species Streptomyces sp. SAS_270. Next base: position 35,914 of record NZ_JBMNDS010000037.1, on the reverse strand, counting down.
TCGTCGCCGGGCTCCTCCTGCTGCGCGGGGGCGGCGGGCTCCTGCCGGCGGGTGTCGAGGCCGAGGGCGCCGAAGCTCTCGCTCTCGAAGGGGTACGTCGGCAGGGCGGTCCGGCGGCCCTGGCCCGGCCACGGCTTGTGCTCCTCGCGCAGCCAGGCCTCGCCGAGAGCGTTCAGTTCGTCGGCGCCGGCCGGGGTCGACATCGCGCGCCCTTCGGCCAGTTCGGCCAGCCGGGACGCCGCTTCCGCGTGGTCGGCGGCCAGGACGTAGGCGCGTACGGGCTGCGGGGTGCGGCCGAAGCGCAGGGTGTGCGCGGTGTCGGCGAGGGAGGGGGCGCCGGGGGCGCGCAGCGCGGTGGCGAGCCGGCCCGCGACGGCCTGCAGGGCCTCCTGGGTGCGGGCGGACAGCAGCAGGATCTCCGGGCCCGACGCGGCCGGGGGGCGGGGAGCCGTCGGCCGCTGCGGGGCCTGCTCCAGGACCACGTGGACGTTCGTGCCGCCGATGCCGACCGAGCTGACGCCGGCCCGGCGGGGGCCGCGCTCGGGCTGCGGCCACGGCCGGGCGCTGTCGACGACGTGGAACGGTGAGTCCTCCAGGGCGAGTTCGGGGTGCGGGCGGCCGGCGCCGGCGGTGGGGGCCAGGGTGGCGTGCTCCAGCATGAGGACGGTCTTGATGAGTCCGGCGACGCCCGCGGCCGCGTCCAGGTGGCCGATGTTCGCCTTCACCGAGCCGAGGCCGATGGAGCCGGTGCCGAGCGCGCCCTTGAACGCGGCGGTCGCGGCGCTCGCCTCGATGCGGTCGCCGAGTTCGGTGGCCGTGCCGTGCGCCTCCACGTACTGGGCGTCGGCCGGGTCGAGGCCCGCCGCCGTCCAGGCCTCGACGACGGCGGCGGTCTGCTGGTCGACGCCGGGCGCGGTGAAGCCGACCCGGGCGGAGCCGTCGTTGGTGACGGCGCTGCCGCGGATGACCGCGCGCACCGGGTCGCCGTCGGCGAGCGCGTCGGCCAGCCGGCGCAGTACGACCACGCCGACGCCGTTGCCGGGCACGGTGCCGCCCGACCGCTCGTCGAAGGGCCGGCAGCGGCCGTCGGGCGCGAAGATCCCGCCCTGGTAGTGGACGTATCCGCGCTTGCGCACGGTGTCCACGGCGACGCCCCCGGCCAGTGCGGTGTCGCAGTCGCCGAGCAGCAGGGCCTGCGCGGCGAGGTGTATCGCCGTGAGTGAGGTCGAGCAGGCCGTCTGCACGTTCAGGCTCGGGCCGTCCAGGCCGAGGCGGTAGGAGACCCAGGGCGCGAGGAACTCGCGGTCGGTGAGGATGCGCACCTGGAGCGCGCCGATCTGCGCGGCCAGCTTCGGGTCGGTCTGGGCGGCGAGCATGTGCTCGGTGACGCCGCCGCCGACGTAGACGCCGGTGCGGGGCGGCGCGTCGAGCGGATCGTGCCCGGCGTCCTCCAGTGCGGCCCAGGCGGTCTCCAGGAGCAGCCGGTGCTGCGGGTCGAGGACGGCGGCCTCGGTGCGGTTGAAGCCGAACAGGGCGGGGTCGAAGCGGTCGGCGCCGGCCAGGTATCCCTTGGAGGGGACGTAGTCACGGCCGCCGGTCTCGGCCGGATCGGCGCCGTCGGCGAGGAGTTCCTCCTCGGTGAAGTCGCTGATCGAGCAGACCCCGCCCACCAGGTTCCGCCAGTAGGCGTCGAGGTCGGGGGCGCGGGGGAAGCGGCCGCTCATGCCGATCACGGCGATGGCGGAGTCGAGGGTCTCTGACGTGTCGGTCGTGGTCTCGTTCATCGGGGGGTGCCTTTCCGGGAGCGGAGTCGTCGGGCGGCGGCGGTGCGCCGGGCGTGCCGTTCGGTGCCGCGTACGGCGGAGGTGTCGATGTCGTCGGGCGGGTCCTGGGCGCTCGTGGCCTGGTCGAGGCGGGCGGCGAGCGCGGCGACCGTGGGGTGGCGGAACAGGTCGATCAGCGAGAGTCCGCCGTCCGCGCCGGCCTCGCGCAGGGCGACCAGCACCCGCAGCAGCCGGGTCGAATTGCCGCCCAGCTCGAAGAAGTTGTCGTGGGCGCCGACCCGGTCGACGGTGAGCACCCGCGCCCAGGCGTCCGCCACCAGCCGCTCGGTGGCGGTGCCGGCCTCGGTCCAGGTCGCGTCCGGGGTGCGCCGGGTGACGGTGGGCTCGGGCAGCCGGGAGCGGTCGATCTTGCCGTTGCTGCTGAGCGGCAGCGCGTCGAGGCGGACGAACACCTCGGGCACCATGAAAGCGGGGAGCCCCGCGCCGAGGTGGGCGCGCAGCGCGGTGTCGTCGGGCGCGGCCCCGTCGCGTCCCACCACGTAGGCGACCAGCCGCTGTTCGGGGCCGGTGCCGCGGACGGCGGCCGCGGCGATGACGACGTCCGGGTGGCGGGCGAGCAGCGACTCGATCTCGCCGAGTTCCAGGCGGACCCCGCGCAGCTTGACCTGAAGGTCGCTGCGGCCGAGGTAGGCCAGCGCGCCGTGCGCGTCGATCCGGCCGAGGTCGCCGCTGCGGTACATACGGGTGCCGGGGGCGCCGTACGGGTCGGCGACGAACCGTTCGGCGGTCAGACCGGGCTGCTCGATGTAGCCGCGGGCGAGACCGGCGCCGGTGATGTAGATCTCGCCGGTGACACCGACGGGGACCGGGCGCAGCAGCTCGTCCAGGACGTAGAAGCGGGCTCCGGCGACGGACCGGCCGAGGACGACGGGGTCGCCGGGTTCGAGGTCGGCGGTGTGGGAGTAGACGGTGACCTCGCTGGGCCCGTAGGCGTTGACGATCCGCCGTCCGGGCTCGTGCAGCCGCGCGACGAGTTCGGGCGGGCAGGCCTCACCGCCGACCGCGAGGGTGCGCAGGTCGGGGAGTCGGCCGGTGATGTCGGGCAGCAGCATCGCGGCGGACGGCGGCAGGAACACGTAGGTGATGCGGGAGTCGCGCAGCCGGTGCAGCAGCGCCTCGCCGAGCCGCTCGTCCTCCAGCGGGACGTGCAGTTCGGCGCCCGCGACCCAGGGAAAGAACAGGTCGGACACCGCGACGTCGAAGCCGAACGCCACGAACTGCAGCACCCGGTCCTCGGCGGTCACCGGGAACGAGTGGCGGGCGCCCATCGTGAGGTTGACCAGCGCCCGGTGCTCGACGGCCACTCCCTTGGGGCGGCCGGTGGAGCCGGAGGTGAACAGCACGTAGGCGAGGTCGCGGGCGCCGGGTGCCGGGCCGTGCGGGACGGGTGGCGCCTCGGCGGGGTCGCGTCGGTCGACGCGCAGGCAGGGCACGCCGAGTTCAGCGGCCCGGTCGGCGGTGGCCTCGGAGGTCACCAGCAGGGCGGTGCCGGAGCACTCGGTCATGTAGCGCAGGCGGTCGTGCGGGTGGGCCTGGTCGAGGGGGACGTAGGCGCCGCCCGCGCGCAGTACCGCGAGGGCGGCGATGCCCTGGTCCGCGGAGCGAGGCAGCAGCAGCCCGACGCGGACGCCGGGCCGTACGCCTGCGGCGCGCAGTCGTGCGGCCAACGCGTCGGCCCGCGCGAGGAGTTCGCGGTAGCCGAGGCGTACGTCGCCGCACACCAGCGCCGTGGCGTCGGGGCGGGCGGCCGCCACGTCGGCGATCAGGTCGGGGACCAGGCGGTCGGGGGCGGCGGCGTCGGCGAGGCGGTCGTTCTGGGCGATCAGCAGCCGCCGCTCGTCGTGCGCCACCGCCTCCACGGCGGACAGCGGGGCGTCCGGGTCGTCGAGGAGGCCCTCCAGGAGCGTGGCGAAGGTGCCCGTCCATCGTCGTACGGTCGCCGCCTCGAAGAGGTCGCTGCGGTAGATGAACTGGGCGGCCAGGTCCTCGCCCCACCGCTCCATGTGCAGGTGGAAGTCGAACTTCGCGGTGTCCAGGGTGAGTTCGACGCGCTCGGTGGTGGCGCCGGCCAGGTCAAGGGTGAGCGCGGTGTCGTCGTCGTAGGCGAACACGACCTGGACGACGGGGTCGTGGCCCGTCTCGCGGTCCGGGGCGAGTGCGTCGACGACCGCCTCGAACGGGGCGTCCTGGTAGGGGGCGGCGGCCGCCAGGGCGGCGCGGATCCGGCCGGTCAGCTCGCGCAGGGAGGGGGCGCCGCGCAGGTCCACGCGCAGGGCGAGGGTGTTGGCGAGCATGCCGACGGTCTGCTGGAGTTCGGGGCGCTCCCGGCCGGATGCCGGGTAGCCGACGACGAGGTCGTCGCGGCCGGTGAGGCGGGCCAGGAAGGCTGCGTAGACCGCGAACAGCGCCATGAACGGCGTGGCGCCGCAGGCGGTTGCCGTCTCGGCGAGCCGGGCCCGGGTGGCCGCCGCCAGCAGGAACCGCTCGCTGCCGCCGGCCGTCGAGCGCGCGCCGGTCCGCGGGCGGTCCGAGGGCAGTTCCACGGTGGCGGGCGCGCCGCGCAGCCGTCCCACCCAGTGCGCGACCGCCGGGCCGTACGCCCCCTCGGCGAGCCGCTCGCGCTGCCAGACGGCGAAGTCCGGGAACTGCAAAGGCAGTTCGCGGGCGACGAGCTGTCCTCCCGCCTTCTCCTCCCGGTAGCCGGTGGAGAGGTCGTCCAGCATCACGCCCAGCGACCAGCCGTCGCAGACCAGGTGGTGGGCGACGAGCAGCACCCGGTGGGTGCCGTCGGCGACGGCGTACACGGTGCTGCGCAGCAGCGGTCCGGTCGCCGGGTCGAAGGGGCGGGCCGCCTCGGCCCGCATCCGCGCGTCCACCCGGTCCGCGGGCACCCCGCGCTCCACGGTGAGCGCGGCCCGTGCGGCGGCCCGGACGAGCTGGGTCTGGGTGCCGTCGGGGGCGGTGCGGAAGACCGTGCGCAGCGACTCGTGGCGGGCCACGAGCGCGTCCAGGGCGCGGGCGAACGCCGGGAGGTCGAAGGGGCCGCGTACGGCGAAGGCGGCGGGCACGTTGTACTGGGCCGTGCCCGGGTTCAGCTGGTCGAGGACGAGCAGCCGGCCCTGGGCGTCGGAGACGGGGAACTCGTACTCGTCACCGCCTTCGCCGGTCGCCTCGTACGCCGGATCGGGGCCGACGGCCGGGTCGATGAGGTCAAGTGTCTCGGTGGTCATCGGTCAGTCCCCCTGGAGGACGGTTTCGAGGACGGCGGCGATGCGGGCCGCGGGGTCCGGTCGGAGTACGTCGCTGTGCGTGCAGTCCAGTTCGTGCGTGTCGACCCCGGCGGTGCAATGCCGCCAGGCCTCGGTCAGCTCCTCGGTGCCGGGCCACGCGTCGCGCGCCGCGGAGAACAGGGTCAGCCCCCCGTCGTACGGCGAAGGGCGCCAGCTGCGCGAGAGATGGATGTGATGGGTACCGGCGTCGGCCATGGCATGCAGCACCCGGTCACCGAAGACACCCAGCGGGCTCCCGGCCCGCCGCACAAGGGCGAAGGCCTCGGCACGGGTGGGCGGCGGGGCGGGCGACCCGGCAGGCAGCCCCGCCGACGACGCCTTCGCGTCGGTGCGCGACCCGGCAGGCGGCGCAGCCGTCGTCGGGGCGTGGCTGTTGAGGAGGATTCGTAGTACCTCTCGCTCGACGACGTCCGCCGGGAGGCGGGGGGTGCCGGGTGGGTGGGGCATGGAGTCCAGGACGGCCAGGAGGCGTACCTCCTGGCCGGCGCGGCGGAGGCGTACGGCGATCTCGTGTGCGATCGGGCCGCCGAAGGACTGCCCGACCAGGACGTACGGACCGTGCGGCCGTACGGCGCGGATCCGTTCGGCGTATGCCTCGGCCAACGCCCCGACGCTGTCCGGCAGCCCGCTCGCGCCCTCGGTCAGCGCCTGGCTCTGCAGGACGTGCAGCGGCCGGTCGCGGTGGAGGTGCGGCAGCAGTCCGGTGAAGGACCAGCCGAGTCCGAGCCCGGGGTGCACCCCGAAGACGGGGATGCGGTGGCCCTCCGCGCGCAGGGTGAGGAGCGGGGCGAGGTGGTCCGCGGAGGCGGCCTCGGTTCCGCCGGGCCCCGGGCGGGTGACGGTGGCCGTCTCGTCGAGCCGGGCGGCGAGGGCCGCCGGTGTCGGCGCCGCGAACAGCGCGGCAGGCGGTACGGGCACCCCGAACGCGTTCTGCGCCTTCGAGACCAGCCGCAGCGCGGTCAGGGAATGCCCGCCGGCCGCGAAGAAGTCGGTGTCCGGGTCCACCGTAGGCATCCCGAGCACCTCCCCGAACAGGGCACACAGCTCCCGCTCACGGGCACTGCCCGGCGCCCGGGCAGCGGCGGGGCGGGCCATGGCCACCGGCTCGGGCAGCGCGGCCCGGTCGGTCTTGCCGTGTCGGGTGAGCGGTACGTGGTCGATGCGAGCCCAGACGGAGGGGATGAGGTGGGAGGGGAGGTGGTCGGCCGCGAACTCCCGTACGCGGGCGAGGGTTTGGGGCCAGACGTCGTCGGTTGGGCCGGCGGCCTCGTCCGGTACGAGCCACGCCGCCAGGCGCTTGCCGCCGGTGGCGTCCGGGCGGGGGGCCACGACGGCTCGGCGGATGCCGGGGCAGCCGGTGAGAACGGATTCGACCTCGGCGGGTTCGATGCGGAAGCCGCGGACCTTGAACTGATCGTCGGCACGACCGGCGAAGTCCAGGGTGCCGTCGGGTGTCCAGCGGGCCAGGTCGCCGGTTCGGTACATACGGGTGCCGGGCGGCCCGTACGGGTCGGCGACGAACCGCTCGGCGCTCGCGGCGGGCCGCCCGAGGTAGCCGTGGGCGAGCCCGGTGCCCGCGAGGTACAGCTCCCCCGTGCCGCCGACGGGCACCGGTCGCAGCCGGGCGTCGAGGACGTGCGCGCGGGTGTTGTCCAGCGGGCGCCCGACGGGGACCCTGCCCGGGGCTCCGCCGGCAGTGTGGGCGGTGGCGAACACGGTCGCCTCCGTGGGGCCGTAACCGTTGACGACGGTGATGCCCGGGCAGTGCTCCCGGATCCGGGCCACGGCCTCGGGGGCGAGGACGTCGCCCCCGGCCCACACCTCGCGCAGCCCGGCCGGTGCGTCGGGCGCGATCTCGGCGACGGTGCGCAGCAGTTCGGGGGTGAGGAGCAGCGCGGTGATCCGCCGCTCGGGGATCACGCGGCGCAGGACGGCGGGGGTGAGGGGCCCGGGCGGGGCGACGACGACCGTGCCGCCGTTCAGCAGCGGTATCCACACCTCGTACGTCGAGGAGTCGAAGGTGTACGGGGCGTGCAGCAGCACCCGCCCGTGCGCACCGCCCCGGAAGCGGGCGTCGGCGGCCAGCTCGACGACGGCCCGCTGCGGGACGACGACACCCTTGGGTTCGCCGGTCGAGCCGGAGGTGTGGAGGACGCAGGCGGGTGACTCGGGGTGGGAGGGGGGCGGCGTGTGCTCCGCGGGGCCGGGGGCGGCGGGGACCGGGTCCGGCTCGGCGACGTCCAGGAGACGTATGTGCTCCGGGAGTTGCCCCGGCCGGGGCTCGCTCCCCCGCTGTGTGAGCGCCACCCGGATCCCGGACTCCGCCGCCGTACGGGCCAGCCGGGCGGGCGGCTGGGCCGGGTCGAGCGGGAGCCAGCAGGCGCCCGCCTTGAGCACCGCCAGCTGGGCCACGACGACGGACGCGGAGCGCGGCAGGAGCAGGGCCACCGTGTCGCCGGGGGCCACGCCCGCCCGGGTCAGCCGGGCGGCAAGCACGCCGGACGCCGCGTCCAGGCCGGCGTAGGTCAGGATCCCGCCGTCCCACTCGACAGCGGGGGCGTCCGGCGTGAGAACCACCCGGTCGGCGAAACGGCCGGTGACGGTGGCCGGTTCGGCGACGGGTCGGGCCGGTCCGGCGGCGAGGTCGAGCAGCAGTCGGCGCTCGTCGGGCGGCAGTACGTCGATGTCGTCGACCAACCGGCCGGGATCGCCCGCCAGTTGTTCCAGGGCCCGGCTCATGCGGGCGGTGACGGCCGAGGCGGCGGGGCCCCGGCGGCAGCCGACCGAGAGCAGCATCCGCTCACCGGCGACGACGGCGAGGGTGACGGGGTAGTGGGTCGAGTCGGTGACCCGGACCAGGTGCAGTTCGTCGGGGCCGGTGTCGTCCTCGGCGCGCTGCGGGAAGTTCTCGAAGGCGAGGACCGAGTCGAACAGCTCCCCGGCGCCGACCGCGCGCTGCACCGCGGCGAGGCGCGCGTGATGGTGGTCGACCAGGCCGGACTGCTCGCCCTGGAGGCGGACGAGCAGCTCCCCCGCGGTCTCGTCCGGCCGCAGCCGTACGCGCACCGGCAGTGTGTTGACGAACAGCCCGATCATGCTCTCCACGCCGGGCAGGTCGTGCGGGCGGCCGGAGACGACCGCGCCGAAGACCAGGTCTCGGGAGCCGGTCATGCGGGCCAGCACCAGTGACCAGGCGGCCTGCACAAGGGTGTTGAGGGTCACGCCCACGTCGGCCGCCCGCCGGGTGAGCGCCGCGGTCAGGTCGGCGGGCAGCCGCACCTGGGCGCGGTCGAAGGCGGTATCCGCCCCCTCGGGGACGTCGTACGACGCGGGCGGGGCGAGCAGCGCGGGCCGCTCCAGGCCCTCCAGCGCCTCGGCCCACGCGGTCTCCGCCTTGTTCTGCCCCTCTTGGCCCTTTCGGCCCAGCCATGCCAGATAGTCGCGGTAGGGCGCGGCGGGCGGCAGCGGGCGGCCCGCGATCAGGGCGGCGAGGTCCTCCTCCAGGACCGGCATCGACCAGCCGTCGAGCAGGATGTGGTGGAAGGACAGCAGGAGTTCGGCGCCCGTGTCGTGGCGGGCGAACACCGCGCGCACCAGCGGCGGCCGGGCCGGGTCGAAGCGCCGGGCCGCGTCCTCGCGCAGCAGTTCCTCGGTCCGTGCGGCCGACTCGGCAGGGGCGAGACCGCTCAGGTCCGTCTCCCGCCACGGCACTTTGACGGAGCGCGGGATGATCTGCACGGGCCGGTCGAGCCGTTCGTGACGGAAGCAGGCGCGCAGGTTGGGGTGGCGCCCGAGGAGCTGGGTCACCGCGGCCCGTACCGCTGCCGGCTCGACGCCGGGACCGAGCCGGAACCGGGCCTGGACCAGGTAGGGGTCGGGTCCGGCGGTGTCCTTCAGGGTGTGGAACAGCAGTCCTTCCTGCGCCGGGGAGAGGGGCAGGACGTCCACGACGTTGCCGCTCATCGGGCGCTCACCCCGTCCCCGGCGTCGAACTCGAAACCTTCGTCACCGTCGAACCCGAAGTCGTCCTCCAGCGCCGTGAGTTGGTCCACGGTCAGGTCGACGAGCGGGAAGTCGGAGGGCGTGTGGCCGGAGCCCTCGCCGTCCGCGGAGTCCGCCGCCAGGGCGGTGAGTTCCTCGATCCACAGCCGGGCCAGTTCGCCCGCCGCCGCCTCGGTGAACACGCCGTCCGCGTAGGAGAAGGTGGCTTCCAGGCGGAGTTCACCGTCCGTCTCCCGGGCCAGGGCGTCGATCTCCAGGGCGTGCGCGAGCGGGAGCGCGTCGGGGCCGGGGTCGAGCAGCCGGCCGCCCGCGGTGTCTCCGTCGGCGAACCGGCCCAGGTAGTTGAAGCGGACGTCGGGTGCGGTGAGCGCGGCCAGTTCGGGGCCCGCCTCGGGGTGGAGGTAGCGCAGCAGACCCCAGCCGAGGCCGCCGGACGGTACCGCCCGCAGCTGCTCCTTGACCCGCTTGAGCGCGTCGGTCGTCGTGCGCCCGTCCGTCGCGGCACCGGGGTCGAGCCGCACCGGGTACTGCGTGGTGAACCAGCCGACGGTCCCGGAGACGTCAATGGGCGCCGACAGCGCCTCGCGGCCGTGGCCCTCCAGATGCACGAGCAGCGCCGATCCGTTCCCGCGCCGGCGGACGGCCGCCCGCACCAGCGCGGTGAGCAGGACGGCGTCCGGACCGCAGTGGAAGGCTCCGGGAAGGGTGACGAGCGCGTTCCTGGTCAGTTCGGCGTCCAGCTCGACGGTGACGGTCGACCGGTGCGCACCGGCCCCGACCGCCTTGGCGATCCCTGCCCTTGTGTCGGCCAGCTGCTCCTTCCACCAGGGCAGTTCATCGACCGCTCGGTGCGCCTCGGCCGGCAGCAGCCGCGCCCACCGGGTGAACGAGGCCGCCGAGGACCCGGCCGAAGCGCCGGACCCCCCGGCCCCGGTCTCCAGCGCCTTGGCCAGCTCCGGCCCCAGCACCCGCCACGACACCCCGTCCACCGCCAGGTGGTGCACGGTGAGCAGCAGCAGCCCGGCACGACGGGGGCCGGCGTCGAGCCAGACCGCCCGCAGCATCTCCCCCTGTTCCGGGTCGAGTACGGCGGTGCGCGCCAGCTCGGCGGCAGTCACGGCCGGTTCCGCGCTTTCGGGGACGGCCAGGCGCGAGGTGCGAGCAGCCGCGCCGCCGTCGCCGGGGCCCACCTCCAGCTCCCAGCCGCCGTGGTCGTGGCACAGCAGCCGCAGGCGCAGGGCGGCATGCCGTTCGGCGAGGTCGCGCACGGCGGAGCGGATCCGCTCCAGGTCGGTGCCCGCCGGGACCGGAACCACCATGGACTGGGTGAACGCGCCGAGCGGGCCGCCCTGTTCGCGCCACCAGTGCATGACCGGCGTGAGCGGGAGGCGCCCCTCGGCGATGTCGGGTTCGGCGTGCGGTTCGGGGGCGGACGGGCGGGCCAGGGCGGCCAGCCGGGCGGGGGTGCGGGCGGTGAAGACGTCGCGCGGGGCGAGGACCAGACCGGCGGCCGCGGCGCGGGCGGCGAGCTGGATGGCCATGATGCTGTCGCCGCCGAGCCGGAAGAAGTCGCCGTCCGCGTCGGTCCGCTCGACGCCGAGGACCTCCGCGAACAGCGCACACAGCGTCCGCACGGGACCGGCGGGAGCGGCCGCGGAGGCGCTGCGACCGTTCGGCGCGGCGGCCGGGGTCCGGGGTGCGGGTGCGGGCAGGGCGGCCCGGTCGATCTTGCCGCGCGGTGTCAGCGGCAGGGCGCCGAGGACCACCACGTCGGCCGGGACGAACGCGGCGGGCAGCCGTTCGGCGGCGTACCCGAGCAGCGCGTCCGCGTCCAGGACGTGCCCGGCGACCGGGACGACGTACCCGACGAGCCGGCGCCTGCCGCGCGCTCCCTCACGGACGACGACCACCGCCCGGCTGACGCCGGGGTGTTCGACGAGCGCGGCGGTGATCTCGGCGGGCTCGATGCGCAGGCCGCGCAGTTTCACCTGGTCGTCGGTGCGGCCCAGGTAGTGGGTGGTGCCGTCGTCGTCTCGCCAGGCGAGGTCGCCGGTGCGGTACATGCGGCTGCCGGGCGGCCCGTAGGGGTCGGCGACGAACCGTTCGGCGCTCTGGCCGGGCCGGTGCAGATAGCCGTCGGCGAGCGGCCCCGACAGGTAGAGCTCGCCGCGCACGCCGGGCGGCACCGGGCGCAGCCGCGCGTCGAGCAGGCGTACGTCCGCGCCGGCCACCGGGGTGCCCAGCGGCGGGGGTGTGCCGTCGGCGGCCAGCGGCCCGGAGAGGGTGGCGGCGACGGTGGCCTCGGTGGGCCCGTAGGCGTTGTGGAAGCGGCGTCCGCCGACCGCCCAGCGGGCCACCAGGTCCGCCGGGCAGGCCTCCGCGCCGACGGCGAGGACCCGCAGGTCGGGGTAGGGCCCGTCGGGCACGGTCGCCAGCACGGACGGTGTCACCATCGCGCAGGACACGCGCCGCTGGGTGAGCACACTCCCGAGGTCGGCGCCGACGAGGACCCCGTCGGGCGGCAGGACCAGCGTGCCGCCGGAGCCGAAGGCCATGCACAGGTCGGCGACCGAGATGTCGAAGGTGGGCGGGCCGAGTTGGAGCACCCTGCTGTCGGCCGCCAGGGCGAAGCGGCCGGCGAGGGTCCCCGCGAGCGCGGCGAGCCCGGAGTGCGGGACGACGACGCCCTTGGGTACGCCGGTCGAGCCGGAGGTGTGGATGACGTAGGCGGCGGTGGCCGGGTCCGGGTACGGGCCGTCGTACGGAGCGCCCTCATCGGCGTCGTCCAGCACCAGCACCGGCACATCCGTCTCAGGAGGCGGGGACCCGGCCTCGGTGATCAGCAGCACGGGCCCGGCGTCGGCCAGGGCGCGGCGCAACCGCTCCGCGGGATGGTCGGGGTCGAGCGGCAGATAGGCGGCGCCGGTGCGCTGGACGGCCAGCGCGGCCACCGGCCAGTCGCTGCCGCGGCGCAGCGCGAGCGCGACGAGGTGCCCGGGTCCCGCGCCGCGCCGGGCGAGCTCGCCTGCCAACCGGTCGACGCGGGCGGCCAGTTGGGCGTACGTGAGGATCTGTGTGCCGGTGTCGAGGGCCGGGGCGTCGGGGGTGCGGGCGGCCTGGCGGGCCACCAGCTCGGGCAGGGAGGCGGGTGCCGGGGCGGCGGGTCCGGCCGAGGCGTCGAGCAGACGGTCGCGCAGTGCGGCCGGGACCAGGTCGATGTCCCGTACGCGCAGGGCGGGTTCGGCGGTGATGCGCTGGAGAAGTTCGACGTAGCACTCGGCCCAGCGGGTCACCGCGTCGGGCGAGAAGGTGTCGGTACGGATCTCGAAGCTGCCGATCATGACGTCGCCGTCGTCCTTCACGACGCCGACGAGGTCGTGCTCGCCACCGGTGTGGATGCGCTCCGGCTCGGCGAACTCCCGTACCGCTGACACGCTCGGCTGCTGGTTGAGGTGCATGAACACCCACTGGAACAGCGGGGAACGGCCGATGCTGCGCTCGGGAGCGGTGGCCGCGACGATCCGGCCGACCGGCAGGTCGGCGTTGGCCACGAGGTCCGGGAAGTCCGCGGCGAACGTCGTGAGCAGATCGGCGAACGCGCTGTCGGGGCGCACCCGCCAGCGGGTCGGCACGGCGTTCATGACGTACCCGATGACCCGTTCCAGACCCTTGGCGGAACGGTTGGCGACCGGCGTGCCCAGGACCATGTCCTCGGCGCCGGTCACCCGGTGCGCGAGCACGGCGAACGCGGCCATCAGGACGACGTAGACGGTGGTGCCCGAGTTTCGGGCGAGGGCGCGGATCGCGGCCGCGGTGGGCGCGTCGAGGCCGAACTCGACGTGCACGATGCCGTCGAGGTCCCGCTCGGGGTCGTCCGCGGCGGCGCCGTAGCCGGGGGCGGTGAGCGGTGCGGGCAGGTCGGCCAGGTAGCGGCGCCAGAAGTCCAGCCGCTCGCGGAAGACCCCGGCCTCCTCCAGCTCGCCCTGCCAGGAGGAGAAGTCGGCGTACTGCACGGCCGGCCGGGTCAGTCGCGGCGCGGTGCCCTCGCGCACGGCCCGGTAGGCCTCGGCGAACTCCGTCTGGAGCACGTCGAAGGACCACCAGTCGGCGATGACGTGGTGCACGCTCAGCATCAGCGTCGTACGGCGTTCGTCGACGCGCACGAAGCGGCCGCGCATCAGCCGGTCCTGCCCCAGGTCGAAGGGACGGCGCCGGAAGGTGTCGAAGGCCTGGCCGACCGTGGTGCCGGTGCCGCGCAGGTCCTCGCGTTCCAGGACGAACGCGCCGGTGTCGGGGAAGTCGACGTGCAGTTCGTCGTCCGGGCCTTCGGTGACGCGGGTGCGCAGGATGTCGTGGTGGCGCTGGATGAGGGAGAGCGCGGACTCCAGGTGGGCCGGATCGACGGGTTCGTCGAAGTGGTAGGCGCAGCACAGGTTGAGCGCCGGGGTGCCGGGATACAGCGACTCGTACACCCACAGGTCCTGCTGCGCGGGGCTGAGCCGCACGGGCCGGGCGGGGTCGCGCGGCGGGACGACGGCGGGTATCTCGCGTACGCGGCCGGTCTCCACCATGCGGCGCAGCAGCCGGACGCGCTGCTCGCCGCCCAGCGCGCTGAAGCGGTCGGCGAGGGAGGGGGCGGCGGACGGGCGGGCCGGCGGGCGCAGGGACGCGGGCGGGCCGGTGGAAACGGGGGCGGTCATCGCAGGGCCTCTTTCAGCTCGGCCAGCTCGGCGAGCCGCCGCAGGCCGGTGAGTACGTCGTCGCGGCCGAGGCCGAAGTCGATGAAGCAGGCGATCTCGTCGACGCCCAGCTCGGCGAGGTCGGCGAGCATCTTGGCGCAGTGGCCGGGCGAGCCCAGCAGGCTGCCCCAGCTCAGATAGCGCTCGAACGCGAACTCGGCGAGCATCGCGGTCTTCTCCTCGGTGAGCGCGGCCGTGCCGGCATCCGCGGTGCGGTTGGCGGCGGTCTGGCGCAGGTAGGACGCGAGGTAGCTCTTGAGGGGGGCGGCGGCCAGGCGGCGCACCTCCGCGTCGTCGGCGCCGACGTAGGTGTGCGCCATGAGCGTCACGCGGCCGTGCGCGTCGGTGCCCCGCTGGTCGGGGGCGGCGGAACAGGCCGCGCGGTAGCGGTCGATCTTGTCGGCGAGTTCGTCGCGGCTCTGTCCGACGGTCGCGCCGAGCACCCCGCAGCGCAGCCGGCCGGCCGCCTCCCAGGTCTCCGGGTTGCCGGAGGTGGTGATCCACAGCGGCAGGGTGTCCTGGACGGGGCGCGGCTGCGTCACGACGCTCACGGGCCGCCCGGTGCCGTCCGGGTACTCGGCGCTCTCGCCCGCCCACAGAGACCGCAGTGCGGGGACGGTGTCCATGGTGCGGGCGCGGCGGTCGGCGTAGGTGCCGGGGGCGAGGGTGAAGTCGGTGGAGTGCCAGCCGGTCGCGACGGACAGGCCGACCCGGCCGTGCGAGAGGTTGTCGACGACCGCCCAGTCCTCGGCGACCTTCAGCGGATGGTGCAGCGGCAGGACGACGCTGCCCGCGCGGATACCGATCCGCTCGGTGGCGACGGCGAGGGCCGCGCCGAGCACCGGCGGGCTCGGGAAGACCTGCCCGACCTGCTGGAAGTGCCGTTCGGGCGTCCACAGGGCGTGGAAACCGAGCCGGTCGGCCTCGCGGGCCACGGTGAGGATGTCCTCGTAGGTCTGCTCGTGGCTGGTCTGCCCGGCGGTGGTGCTGTCCGCACCGAAGAACATCACGCTGAGGTCCACTGCCTGTCCTCCTGCTTCCTGTTGCCGCGGTGGGGTGTCGTGTGGGGTGTCGGCTGCTCGGGCCTGCGCGGGACGCGCGCCCGGCGGGGGATGGGGGCCGCGGTGGGTGCCGGGCCGGCGGCGGCCCGCTCCAGTTCGGCGGCGAGGGCGGCGACGGTGGGCGCGGCGAAGATCTGCGCCGCGGTGACCGGCCGGCCGTCGGTGCTCAGCCGGGCCGCGACCCGGACCGCGCGCAGCGAGTTGCCGCCGAGCGCGAAGAAGTCGTCGTGCCGGCCGACCTCCGGCAGGCCCAGTACGTCGCACCACACGGCGGCGGTGCGCTTCTCCTGGGCGGTGAGCGGCTCGCCGGGGGCGGCGGGCCGCGCGGGCCGCTCCCGGGCCGTGATCCGGTCGCCCGGGCCCGCCCGGCGGGGCGGCTCGGGCAGGGCCAGCCCGGAGACACGGGCGTCAGGGTCGGCGACGGCGGCTTCCAGGGCCTGGGGAAGCGCCTCGGCCAGCCAGTCGACGAAGGACTCCTCCAGGGTGTCGGCCCGGTACTCGAAGGTGAGGGTGAGACCGCCGGGCGCACCGTCCGGTCCTGTCGACTCCGAGACGTCCACGAGGAGTTCGAAGCGTGCGGCGCCGGTGCGCACCAGCTCGACGCCGCCCTCGGCGCCGGGCAGCGCGACCTCGGCGCGGGCGTTGTTCTGCAGCGCGAGCACCACGTCGGTGAACGGCTGCCGCCCGGGCAGCCGAACCGGGTTGAGCGCACCGACGACGTGCTCGAACGGCACGTCCTGGTGGGCGAAGGCGCCGAGGTCGGCGTCCCGGACCCGGCGCAGCAGCTCGGCCGCGGTGGGGTCGCCGGACGCGTCGGTGCGCAGTGTCAGCAGGTTGACGAAGAACCCGACCACGTCCTCCACACCGCTCTCCGCGGCGGCCCGGGCGGCGACGGGTGCGCCGATGGCCGTGTCCGGGTCGGCCCCGGCCCTCACCAGCGCGGTGACCAGCGCGGCGTGCAGCGCCATGAAGAGCGTGGCGCCGCGGGTCCGGGCGAAGTCCACGAGCCGGGCGTGGGCCGCCGCGTCCAGCCGCCGTACGACGACGCCGGCGTCCGGGCCGGGCACGGCGGGCCGCTCCGGGCGGCGCGGCAGCAGCGGGCCGTCGACGGGCAGATTGGCCAACTGGTCTTTCCAGTAGGTGAGTTGCCTGGTGATCAGGGAGTAGGGGTCGGCCGGTGAGCCGAGCCGGTCGAGACGGCGGCGAGCGTGCTCTGCGTACGGGACGGGGAGCGGCGCGAGAGTGGTGCCGCTGAGGCCGCTGCTCCGCGCCCGGGCCTCGTAGGCGCGTGACAGGTCGCCGAACAGCGGGCGCAGTGACCAGCCGTCGCCCGCGATGTGGTGCACCAGCACCAGTAGTGCGTGCTCGTCCGGGCGTTCCCGGACGGTGAAGAGGACGGCCCGCAGGGGGAGTTCGGTGCGCAGGTCGAAACGACGGCGTGCCGCCTGCTCGACGCGGTCGTCCAACTCGGCCACCCCGACGTGCAGATGGGCGAACGGCGGCCGGGCGTCCGGCCCGGTCAGCACCCGCCGTACGGGCACGCCGTCGGCCTCGTCGAAGAGCGTGCGCAGGACCTCGTGGCGGTCGGCGACATCGGCCAGCGCGTCACTCAGGGCGACCGGGTCGAGGGCGCCGCGCAGCCGGACCAGCATCGGCAGGTTGTAGGCGGCGCCCGCACCGATCCGGTCCAGGAACCACAGGCGCTGCTCGGCGTCGGAGACCGGCAGGGGGCCCGACGCCGACTCGGGTGCCCGCGGGGGCAGGGCGGCGGGTGCGCGGTCGACGTGCGGGGCGAGCCGGGCGGGGGTGCGCGCCTCGAAGAGCGTACGGATGTCGATCTCGACGCCGAACACCGAGCGGACCCGGCCCAGCAGACGGGCCGCCAGCAGGGAGTGGCCGCCGAGTTCGAAGAAGTCCTCGTCCGGGTCTGTCTCCCGGCCGGAGTCCAGGAGCTGGGAGAAGAGGGCGCACAGAGCGCGTACGGTGTCGCTCTCCACGGCAGGGGCGGAGGCTTTCTCACCAGGCCCGCGTGCCGTGTCGACGGGCGCGGGGAGGGCCGCGCGGTCGAGTTTGCCGCTCGGGGTGAGCGGGAGCGCGTCGAGGGCGACGAAGGCGGCGGGGACCAGGTAGTCGGCGAGGACCGTCTGCGCGTAGGTGCGCAACTCGTCGGCCGTGGGCGGCCGTTGGGTGTCGGCGCGCGGGACGACGTAGGCCGTGAGCTGGCGGTCCCCGGCCGGGTGGTCGTGCGCGACGACGGCGGCCCGGTCGATGCCGGGGTGCCGGGCGAGCACACTCTCCACCTCACCGGGCTCCACCCGGAAGCCCCGGATCTTGACCTGGCTGTCGGCCCGGCCGAGATACTCCAGCACACCGTCGGGGCGCCGGCGTACGAGGTCGCCGGTGCGGTAGAGGCGCTCGCCCGGGACACGTGCCGAGGCCGGGGCGGGGGCCGGACCGGTGCCGGAGCCCGAGCGGGAGGCCGAGCCCCGACCTGAGCCGCCAGTCGACCCCGAACCCGACCCCGAACTCGAGCCGGGTCCGGAATCCGGAACGGAGGCCGAACGGGAGTCCGTGGCCGCGCCACGCCCCTCGGCCGAGGCGGAGGCGGAGGCGGAGGCGGAGGCGGAGGCCGCAGGCGAGGCGGAGGCCGGGGGCGAGCTCGGATGCGTCTCACCGCCTCCCGCGACGAAGCGTTCCGCCGTCAGGCCGGGGCGGCCGCAGTACTCGCGGGCCAGGCCAGCGCCGGCCGCGTACAGCTCGCCCGGCTCGCCGTCCGGGACGGGGCGCAGGCTCTCGTCGAGGACGTACAGGCGCTTGCCGGCCAGCGGGCGGCCGATCGGCAGGGGGCCGCCGGTGCGCAGGTCCTCGGGGGTGATCGGGTGGACGGTGAGGAAGACCATGCACTCGACGGGGCCGTAGCCGTTGCCGAGGCGCAGGTCCGGGCGGCGTTCGAGGGCGCGGGCCACGTGCGGGGGCGACAATGCCTCGCCGCCGACGAGGAGTTCGCGCAGACCGGCGAGGGCGGTCGGGTACTCGTCGACGATCACGTTGAACAGCGACGAGGACAGGTACATGGACGTGACGCCGTGCTCGGCGACGAGCCGCGCCATCACGAACGGCTCGGGCCGGCGCCCGGGATGCAGGACGCAGGTGCCGCCGCTCATCAGGGGACCCCACAGCTCCAGGGCGAACGCGTCCCAGGACAGCGGCGCGCACTGGAGCCATACGGCGCCGGGGCCGAAGGAGGCGAAGTCCTGGCCGGTGAGGGTGGCGGCGACCGCCCGGTGCGGGGCGGCGATGCCCTTGGGGCGCCCGGTCGAGCCGGAGGTGAACATCACGCAGGCGAGGTCGTCGGGGTGGACCCGTACCGCGCCGGGCGGGAGCGGGGCCGCCGCCGGGGCGTCCTCGGGGTGCACCGGGCGGGCCTCGACCCCGTCGAGGGGGGTGTCGCGGCGGGCCACCACCGCGCCGACAGCCGCGTCGGCCGCCATGGCGCGCAGCCGCGCCGCCGGGAAGCCGGGGTCGAGGATCACATAGGCGGCGCCCGCCTTGAGGATGCCGAGGACGGTCACGACCAGCTCGGCGGAGCGTTCCAGGTACACGCCGACGGTGTCGCCGTGCCGTACGCCGTGCCCGGCGAGCAGACCGGCGAACCGGGCGGCCCGCACGTCGAGTTCGGCGTAGCTCAGGTGGTCGTCGCCGTCGATCAGGGCGGTGGCGTCCGGGAAGGCCCGCACCCGCTCCTCGACGAGCTCATGCACGCACTTCATGCCGGTCTCCTTCCTGAGTCGCTTCGGCGGCGGTTGCGGCTTCGGCTTCGTCATCCGTGGGGGTGTCCGCGTCCGTCAGCAGCACGTCGATGTCCCTGATCGAGCGGCTGGCCAGCCCCCACACGGCGACCGCGATACCGGCGACGCCCGCGAGGAGGAACATCCCCGCCATGCCGCTGCCGGGCCCGTCGCCGAGGAGCGGGCCGAGGACGGTGAACAGTCCGCTGCCGTGCGCTGCGGCCGGCTCGAAGACGTGGTCGGCGAGCGGACCCGCGAGGCCGGTGGCGAGCGGGACGGAGATGTACCCGAGGAACATCACCGCTCCGAAGACCCGGCCCTGCCACTCCTGGGGGACCTTGGTCTGCACGATGGCGTGCATCTGGGAGTTGACGACGGTCGTCAGCAGCGCGCCGATCAGCACCGCGATCGACCAGGCGACGACACCGTCCGCGAACGCCATGCCCACCAGAGCGGACAGGCACATCCCGACGATGCCGAGCATCATGCCGCGGCCCCGGTTGCGCGGCCCTCCCCAGGCGGCCATCAGCACACCGCCCGCGACCCCGCCGGCGCCGATCGCGGTGTTGACCGCGGCGAGCGCCGTGCTGTCCGCGCGCAGCAGCACCATGGGCTGGATGAGGGCGAAGCCGAAGACCATGACCAGGTTGACGACGCAGAAGTTGACGATCAGGTCGCGCAGGCTCGGCATCCGGAAGAGGTACCGCAGGCCTTCCCCGGCCTCGGCGGTGATCCGGCGGCGCGGCGCGCCCGGTTCCGGCTTCGGCGCGGGCCGGTCCCCGGTCAGCCGCACCAGCCGTACGCCGACCAGGGCGAAGGCGTAACTCACCAGGTCGATCAGGAGAGTCGGGCCGATTCCGCAGAAGGCGAGCAGGACCCCGCCGAGCGCGGGACCGCAGATGCCCGCGGCGCTCTTGGCGCCGGCCAGCAGGCCGTTGGCGCGGCCGAGTTGGTCCTTGCGAACGAGCAGCGGCACCGCCGAGGCGAGCGCCGGGAGCTGGAAGGCCGCGCAGGCGCCGAGCAGCACGGTGGCCGGGTAGATCTGCCACGACTGCAGCTGACCGAGGTAGTGGAGCAGCGCCAGCAGGCCCACCACGAGGAGGCCCCCGGCGTCCGCCAACTGCATCGCCGACCGCTTGCGCATGCGATCGACGATTGCACCCGCAATGGGACTGAGGACGGCCTGCGGCAGTACGGCGCACAGGGACAGGACGGTGACGGCGCTCGCCCGCTCACCGGCGGACCAGACGTCGACGACGAAGGCGAACCGGACCGCGGCGCTGCCCACGAGCGAGACCGCCTGCCCCGACCAGACCAGCATGAGCGGCCCCATGCCGGCGAAGCGGCCGGGAGGTTCGACGGGTGGAGTTGCTGTCACTGCGCTGCCCCCAGGACGGTCGCATGCCAGTCGGATACGGGCCGTCGTGGTCCGTTTCCGAGTTCGATTGGGCGCCATGATGGGGCGGTCGATTCCCGACGCGTTCCCATCGCGAACGGCGGAACGGGAATTCGGCGGGAACGGAACGGGACGGGATCGGGACGCTCGCGCGCCACGGTCGCGAGGTCGTTGTCTGCAGAAGGAGTACTTCCGTGAAGCACACACGGGACCGTTCGCCGGATCGGGCGGAAGACCGGGCGGAGCTGTCGCACGCGCTCCATGACCTGTCCACCGTGGAGCGGTGGGCCGAGCGTGCGAACGGTGACGTCCCGGCCCCGCCGGACGTCGCCCAGGATCAGGAGGCCCCGCAGGGGCCCGAGTTCAGCGTCGAGACGGAGACGGTGAACGGCATGCACAGCGTGGCCCGTATCGCCGCGCATCCGGCGGACGGGGACGCCGTCGCGGGGGGCGGGGAGGCCGCTGCGGCGGGCGAGGAGGGCGCCACGGTGGCGCTGGACGAGTCCGCGCGGGCCGCAGTGCGTTCCCTCGTCAGATCCCTGCTCGATCTGGCGGGCCATGAGTCGGGACCGGCCCGTACCCGGGTGGTCATGACCGCGGCGGGGCCGCGCGTGGTGGGCTGCAGCCTGGGCGAGTAACCGCAGGTCAAAGGCGTTCCTGGGGCGATCCCGTGGGGGTTCCCGGGCCGTTCCCGCATGCGTTCCCGCGGGGCGGTAACACACGGGGAACGGCCCGGGAACGGCCGCCAGCAACATCAGTGGTGTCGGGAAGCGGAAAACACCGCAAACTCCACAAACACCACTTAGGGGCGGACATCATGGGACGCAAGCTTGCTGGGTTCATCGGTCTCGTCGCGGCGACGCTGGTCCTCGGTCTCGGCGGTTCGGTCGAGGCGGGCGTCACCCAGATCCAGCAGGGCATGCAGCACCAGCTCGCCGACAGCCAGGGCCCCACGAGCGTCCTCGCCGACAGCCAGGGTCCGACCGTCGTCCTCGCCGACAGCCAGGGCCCCACGGTCATCGTCGCCGGCTGATCCCACCGCCTCGGCACACCGCCTCCGGCGCTCCGCTTCCCGACACACAGCACAGTGCCGGTGCAGAATCGTTCCGGCATATGCGGCGAGCGATGTCAGCGCCGACGGCGGTCCGCCGCGACCCCCAGCTTGGCGAAGAGTTCCTCGGCCTCGGCACGATGACGGGCGGCGGCGTCGGCATCCTCGGTACCGTCGGCGAGACCGGCCAGGGCGTAGGCCTCCTCGATGCGGTAGCTCATCCCGAAGGCGAGCTCGTGGGCGTGGGCGTGCAGGGCGAGCGCGGCATGCCGGTCGCCCTGTCTGCGGCGCAGCCGGCCCACGATGTTCTCCACCTTGGCCCGGCGCAGCGGTGAGGCGTTGGCCGCGACCAGGCCGAGGGCTCGCTCGGCGAGGTCGGGAACGCGGACCGGCCGGCCCAGATGCTCGTCCACGTCGGCCAGCAGAGCCAGCATCAGCGCCACGTCGCCCGGGTCGCCCTCGTCCGCGGACAGTTCCCGGGCCTTCTCCAGGCTGCGGGCGGCGTCCTCGTACTCACCAAGGCCGATCTGCGCGAAGGCGACGTCGGTGAGTGCGCTGAACACGCTCTCGAACTGGCCGAGTCCGCTGCGCAGCTCCACCGCGCGCAGGGCCGCCGCCTTGGCCTCCTCGTAGCGCCCCCACTGTTCGTAGAGCGTGCTGAGGAGGGTCAGACTGTCGGCCTCCGCGCGCGGAATGGCCAGCTCCCGTTCGTAGGCCGTGGCCCGTTCCAGGTGGACGAGGGCTTCGGGGAAGTTGCCGAGCAGGCTGTTGAACTGGCCGAGCGTGCTCTCGCTGTGCGCCTCGGTGTGCCGGTCGCCGAGCCGGGCGGCGACGTCGCGGCCGGCCCGGGCCGCCTCCAGCCCCTCGGTGAACCGGCCCAGCCGCCAGCAGGCGACCCCCAGGTTGGACAGGCTCATGCCAAGCAACGCGAGGTCACCGAGTCGTTGCGCCGCGGCCACCGATACCCGGCCGAGCGCCCCGAACTCCTCCAGCTGTCCACGCGCGTTGAGCTGGAAGACGAGGTTGCGGGCGAGGCAGACCACGTACCGGTCCTGACCTCGCCGTTCCGCCAGGGTGACCGCCGCCAGCAACGCCGTCTGCTCCCGCGTGAACCAGTCCTGAGCACGTTCGGCGTCGCGCAGGTCCGGCAGTTCGGCGGTGGAGAGGTCGATGCCGGTGGGGCGGTGGCGGCGGCCGGGGTAGAGGACGTCGCAGGCCGTCTCGGTCGCCGTCAGGTAGTAGCCGAGCAGCCGCTCGACCGCGCTGCCGTCCTCGCCGGCGGTGTCGCCCGCCGGGTCGAAGAGGCTCTGCGCGAAGCTGCGGACCAGATCGTGGAAGGTGTAGAGGCCGATCTCCGGCTGCTGGACAAGATGGACGTCGAGCAGCCGTTCGAGAAGGTCCTCGGCGTCCCAGATGCCGGAGCCGAGCAGGGCGCCCGCCGCGTGGACGTTGATGTCACCGCCCGGATGCAGGGCGAGGGTCCGGAACGCCGTACGGCACTCCTCGTCCAGGGCCTGGTACGACAGACGGAGAGTGGCGGAGACGCTGCGGGCGCCGGAGCTGAGCTCGTCGAGCCTGCGGGTCTCGTCGCGCAGACGTTCCGCCAGGTACTGCAGGGTCCAGCGGGGCCGGTTGCGCAGCCGGGCGGTGGCGATCCGCAGGGCGAGCGGGAGGTGGTCGCAGAGCCGGGCGAGTTCGGCGGCGGCCTCGGGTTCGGCGGCGACGCGGGCGGCGCCGAGCGTCTCGGCGACCAGCGCGGCGCTCTCCCCGGGGGGCATCACGCCGATGGAGATCCACTGCGCGCCGTCGAGGTCCACCAGCCGGGCGCGGCTGGTGAGCAGGACCAGGCAGCCGGGGGAGACGGGCAGCAGGGGCTGGATCCCGTCCGCGTCGGCCGCGTTGTCGAGGAGGATCAGGAGCCGCTTCCCGGTCAAGGTCGCACGCCACAGGGCGGTGCGCCCGGCCACCTCGTCGGGTATTCGGTCCCCGGGGATACCGAGCGCGCGCAGCAGGCTGTCGAGCGCGGTACCGGCGGAGACGGGCTGGTCGCCCGGGGTGTAGCCGCGCAGGTCGATGTGGAGCTGACCGTCCGGGTACTCGTCGGCGAGCCGGTGCGCGGCCCGTACGGCGAGGGAGGTCTTGCCGCTGCCGCCCATGCCGTCGATGGCCACGATCCGCGGCCCCTGCTCACTTCTCTCCGTGGCGCAGCGCAGCAGTTCGCCCAGCTCGCGGTCGCGTCCGGTGAAGTCCGCGAGGTCGTAGGGCAGGGTGCAGGGCGGCTCGGCCGGGAGCGGGGCCGGTGGCGGGGCGGGCGCGGCCACGGGGGGTCCGGCCAGTTCGGGGCTCTCGCGCAGGATCCCCTCGTACAGCTTGGTGAGCTGCGGACCGGGGTCGACGCCCAGTTCCTCGACGAGGAGTTCACGGACCTTGCCGTACTCCTCCAGCGCCTCGGCCTGCCGCCCGGCGCGGTACAGGGCGATCATCAGCTGGCCGCGCAGGGTCTCGCGCAGCGGGTGCCGGCCGACCAGCTCACGGAGATCCGGAATGATCTCGACGGCCTCACCGAGCGCGAGGCGCAGCTCCAGCATCTGTTCGGAGGCGGTCAGCCGCCGTTCCTCGATGCTGGTGGCAGCGGCGTCGATCACCGGGCCGCCCACGCCGGAAAGCACCGGGCCGCGCCACAACGCGAGGGCACCGCGCAGCGATTCAACGGCTTCGGTGAAACGGTTTTCGGCCACGGCCGCCTTGGCCGCTCGCACAAGAAGACCGAATTCGGACAGGTCGTTCTGGGATTCCTCGATCACTACGCGATAGCCGGGGCCCTCGGTCTGCAGGACTTCGGAACCGTCCGGGATACGTCTTCGCAGGTCCGCAACTGCCTTGCGGACCTGATGCGATGCGGTCGCCGGGGGTTCGTCGTCCCAAGCGGCCTCGACAAGCCGGGAAACCGGAAGAACCTTTCCCGGCTCCAGTAGCAAAGTGGCCAGAACCCGTTCCTGGATGACTCCGCCGAGTCTCAGCCTCGCCCCATTCGACCACCCCTCGATCGGACCGAGGATATTGAACCGAAGTTGTTCCCCTGCCGCCGTCGTCACCGACCGCTCCCCCTTCGACGCCGCGTCCCCACACAGCTCTGGCCTGGTCGGAGCTGATGGTAGCCGGATGCGTAACGGTGCGGTACTGCACCGGGAATCGTTCGGGAACCCCTTACCGGAAGCTCAACTCCGTCAGCGGGCCACCAACCTCGCCGACAGGCTCGAAAGGGTGCGCACGCCGGGAAAATTCCGGCCGGACACGATCCGTTCCGGATGTCCCGGCAGCTCGGTCGCCTGCCCATACATTTCCACGACATTTGGGGACCAAGGAGACAACAATGAATTCCGAGTCTGCGCCCGGTCTCAGTCTCGCTCTTGATGGACTGCTGCAGAATGCACGGCGGCGGGCGGGCCTCACTCAGGAACAGCTCGCCGGGCTTTCCACGGTCAGCGTGCGCGCCATACGCGACCTGGAACAGGGCCGGGTGCGGAACCCTCGTAAAGAGACTCTCAAATTGCTGGCAAATGCCATGCGCATGAGCGATGCCCGCCGTGTCGAACTCGAACTCGCCGCCGACGCCCACTCGGCGGGGCGCGTCTTCCAGTCCCTCTACAGCGCGGAGCTGGCCGCGCCGCCCACCCCGCTGCGCCCGCTGGTCGGCCGGCGGGCCGAACTGGAGGCGCTCACCGGCCGGTTGGACGGACAGCACGACCGGCTGCTGACCCTGGTCGGCCTGCCCGGCGTGGGCAAGTCCCGGCTCGCGCAGGAGGCGGCTCTGCTGCTGCACACCCGCGACCGGATCCCCGTCCTGTGGGTCGCCCTGGACGAGGCACCCGGCACCGGCATCGAGCGCGGCCCGCAGTCCACGATGACCGACTGGGTCCGCTCGCTGATCCGCGACGGCGAGCGGTACGAGGAACTGACCTCCGTCATCGGCTCCAAGCCCACCCTGATCGTGCTGGACGGCCACGACGCGTCACCGGCCGCCGGACCCGCGCTGCTGAACCTGCTGCGCGCCTGCGAGCGGCTGAAGATCATCATCACCACCCGGCAGGTCGGCCGGCCGCTGGGCGGACGCCTGCTGCCGCTGGCCCCGCTGCCCGCGCCCCTGCTCCCCGACACCGCGTCCGCCCGGCCGGGCGACACTCTCCTGCCGGGCCGCCCCGCCACCGAGCTGATGCTGTCCTACGTCAGCCACATGCGCCCCGACGTCCTGCCCACCGACGCCGTCACCGCCACCCTCGCCCACATCTGCCACTGCCTGGACGGCATTCCGCAGGCACTGGAGGCGGCCGCCTCCTGGCTGCTCCTCTACTCCCCCGAGCAGCTCCTCGACATCGCCCTGACCACCCCGCTCCTCCTGGTCGACGGGGTCACCCCGGAGACCGCGGAGAGCGGCGCGGCGCTCAGCGAACTGCTCGGCGCCGCCCTTGCCGGCCTGGACCCCCGCGCGGCCGATCTGCTGACCCGGCTCGCCGCGCTCCCCGACCCGTGGACGGTGGACGCCGCCACCCGCGCGAGCGCCGCGACGCTCGCCGAGACCGCCCGCGACGTGCACTGCCTGCTGCTGCGCGGCCTGATACGCCAACTGCCCACCGAGCCGGGCGGACCCGTCGGGTTCGCCGTCCTCAACCTGGTCCGTGAACTGCTCCAGGACCACCGTCCCGCCACGGCGGACCTGGTCGGCGCCGCCGACTGAGAGACCGCACCAGCTCTTCAACCCCTCCTCCACGAAAGGCACTTCACCCATGCGCAACCTGATCTCCCTGGCCGACCTCACGCCCGCCGAGCTGGACCGGATCGTGCGGCGGGCCGCCTCCTTCGGCAAGGACGGCGTCGACCGCAGGTCCCTCGACGGCAAGCAGGTCGGCATCTACTTCGCCAAGTCCTCCACCCGCACCCGCAGTTCCTTCTGGAGCGGCGCCACCCGGCTGGGCGCCGACACCATCACGTACGGGCCGAACGAGCTCCAGCTCAGCACCGGCGAGACCGTGGAGGACACCTCGCGGGTGCTCGGGCAGTACCTGGACGCGCTCGTGGTGCGCACCAACGGCGACGTCGAGGAGATACGCCGGCTGGGCAGCAGCCCGGACCTCGCGGTCGTCAACGCGCTGAGCCTGGACGAGCACCCCACCCAGGCGATCGCCGACCTCGCCACGCTCACCGAGCGGTTCGGCTCGCTGGACGGGCTGCATCTGCTCGCCGTCGGCGAGGGCAACAGCTCCGGCGCCGCCCTCGCGCTGGCCACCGCCCTCACCCCCGGCCTGCGCCTGACCCTGCTGTGCCCGAGCGGCTACGAGGTGCCCAAGGACAAGCTGGACCTCGCCGACGAACTCGCGGGCGGCAAGGCGCAGGTGACCCAGGTCGCGAGCCTCGACGAGGTCGAGGGAACGGCCGACGCGGTGTACACCAGCCGCTGGCAGACCATGGGTGTCCCCAAGGCGAACCCGAACTGGCTCGACGACTTCGCCGGGTTCCGGATCGACGACGCGTTCCTCGACCGCTTCGGCGGCCCCGACACCGTGTTCCTGCACGACCTTCCCGCGGTGCGCGGCCAGGAGGTCACCGACGCGGTGCTGGACGGCCCGCGCAGCATCACCTGGCGGCAGGCGTACCACAAGATGACGGCCGCGATGGCTGTGCTGGAGTGGTGCGTGGTCGGTTCCGAGGGCTGACGGAAAACGCAGGAAGCAAAAGCACGCACAAACGCCTGACGGGCTGGATTCCTCCAGCCCGTCAGGCGTTTGTGAATGCGCGGATTCAGCCCGCCAGCGCGGCGACCACCGAACGCGGGCGCATGTCCGTCCAGTTCGCCTCGATGAATTCCATGCACTCCTGCTTTCCGCTCTCCTCCTTGGCCGTCTCCCAGCCCGCCGGCTGCTCGATCCGCGCCGGCCAAAGGGAGTACTGACCCTCGTCGTTGACCAGAACGACATAGCTGCCGTTGGAGTCCTCGAACGGGTTCGTCGCCATGATGTCCACCTCTGCGAAGTGCGAAGTCGGGTTGTGGAGAAGACGCTAGATCCGCACGGCCGCCGCGCCGGGCAGCGAGCCAGGCAGTTGGGCGGCAACCCCGCCGCGATGGGCGCTGGTGACCGCGATACCGGTGGCCACCGTGGCCGCACGGACCGCCGCGAGCGCGTCGCGCAGCAGCTCGGTACGCTCCTGAGGCAGCTCGGAGAGCCCCGGCTGACCTGCCCGTATGAGGGTCAACGCGGCTTCGAAGACGGCTACTTGAGCCTCGCCGAGCGCTTCGTTGCGGTCGATGCGCTCGCGTGCCCGGTCCAGCACGTACTCCAGGGTGTCCGTGTCCGCCATGGCGTGACTCCTCGGTCGGTCGTACCGGTGGGTTCTGCACCCCACCGACGGGTTCCTGCACCCCACTATTCGCGGCCGAGGAGCGGCCCGGCGGCAGCCGGCGCACAACTGCTGCCTACCTGCCTGCCGGTTGCCGCCGGGGACGCCGGAAACGGCCACGGCGCGAATCTACGGTGATGTCCGAAAGGAAGTTCCGGACCCACCGGAAACTCCTTCTCCCCTGTCATCCGATGATGTGGACGAAGCGAACAAT
This sequence comes from Streptomyces sp. SAS_270, assembly GCF_052543295.1. Lineage (NCBI taxonomy): Bacteria > Bacillati > Actinomycetota > Actinomycetes > Kitasatosporales > Streptomycetaceae > Streptomyces > Streptomyces sp. SAS_270. The sequence continues at coordinate 8,136 of NZ_JBMNDS010000037.1, read as the reverse complement.
GAAGCCTGTGGAATGGGCGGCTCGCCCTCGATCCGGGCCGCTGGACGTCGTCGTTACGGGACTGCCGTCCGATGCGCACACCTGGAACCTCGTATTCATCCAGTTGCTGCTCGAAGACCTCGGGCACACCGTCGTCAACCTGGGGCCGTGCATTCCCCGGGACGAAATCGTCGAGTCCTGCTGCAAGTTCCAGCCCGACCTGCTGGTCGTCAGCAGTGTCAACGGGCACGGCTTCAACGACGCGGGACCGCTCATCGAGGCCGTCCGGTCGCGCTGGGAGCTGGCGGGCCTGCCCGCCGTCATCGGCGGCAAGCTCGGGGTGTCGGGTGGTGGCCGGCAGGAGCAGGCCGCGGAGCTCATGCGGGCCGGCTTCGACGCCGTCTTCCAGGAGGGCGTCGACTTCGCCGCCTTCGAGTCCTTCGTCGGCTCACTGCCGCGGACCTCCGGGGCCCGGACCCCGCTGCCCCGGGCCCGCGCCCTGGCCGAGGAGGTGGCCCGATGACCGCCCCGGTCCAGCCCCGCCCCGCGGAGCGCACCGCCGTGCACCGACGCCCGCTGTCCTTCGGCCGGTTCGTCGCCGAGGCGCAGGCACGCGGCACGCTCGTGGTGCAGCCGCGGATGGGATTCTCCGACCCCTCGCTGATGCGGGCGGGCCTGGTCGCCACCAAGAACGCGGCGGACCCGGTCGTCGGCACCGTCACGATCGACAGCTACACCAGGGTCGGTGACGAACCGTCAGCCGTGCTGGCACTGCACGAGGGCGTCCCGCTGAACGGGTTCCCGATCACCTCCTACAGCCCGCACACCGCGAGCTGGGTCCTCGACGGGGTCCGCGACGCAGGGTTCCCGGTGCAGGTGCGGCACGGCTCGGCGCGCCCCCAGGGCATCGTCGCCGCACTGGCGCAGCTCGGCCTCGACGCCACCGAGGGCGGCCCCGTCTCGTACTGCCTGCCCTACGGGCGTACCCCGCTGCTGGACTCCGTGCGCAACTGGCAGGAGAGCTGCGAGGCACTGGCCGCACTGCGCGCCCACGGCACGGAACCGCACCTGGAGACGTTCGGCGGCTGCATGCTCGGCCAGCTGTGCCCGCCGGGGCTGCTGGTGGCGATCAGCGCGCTGGAAGCACTGTTCTTCCACCGGGCGGGCCTGCGCAGCATCTCGCTCAGCTACGCGCAGCAGACCAATGCCGAGCAGGACCGCGAGGCCGTGCACGCGCTGCGGCGGCTGGCCGGCGACCTGCTCCCCGACACCGACTGGCACATCGTCCTCTACACCTACATGGGCCTGTACCCGCGGACCCGCGAAGGCGCCCTGGACCTCCTCGAACGCTCCGCCGAGCTGGCCGTGGACACCGGCGCGGCCCGGCTGATCGTCAAGACGACCGCCGAGTCGCACCGTATCCCGACGGTCGCGGAGAACGTCGAGGCCCTGCGCACCGCCTCCCGGGCGGCGGCCCTGCACCGGGCGCAGCTCGTCCGACGCGGCACGGCCCCCCGTCCGATCGCCGGACCGGACCGCCTCGCCGCGCTCGCCGACGTGTCCGACAACCCCGTCTACGCCGAGGCCCGCGCGCTCGTCGAGGCCGTACTCGCCCTCGACGCGGACATCGGGCAGGCGCTCTTGAAGGCGTTCGCGCGCGGTCTGCTCGATGTCCCCTACTGCCTTCACCCCGACAACGCGGGCCGCACCCGCAGCCGTATCGACCGCTCCGGCCGGCTCGTCTGGTCGGAGATCGGGGCGATGCCCATCGGCCATGTCTCGCGGCGCGGGGGTCGGCTGACCGCGGCGGGGCTGTACGACGCGCTGTCGTTCGTGCAGCGCCGCCACGACCGCACCCTCGCCTCGACCCCCATCCGGAGCACTCTTCCCGCGGCGTCCCGGCGCCCGTCGGACTCACGGCAGCACACCCAGGAGGTAGCACCATGACCAGCACGTCCGCCGGACTCGACGGCCGCACGCCGCCCTCGTTCCCGTCCTCGCCCGACCAGCACCTGCTGAACGAGAGCACGCGCGCCACGCTGCGTGTGCAGAGCCGGATGCTGGCCGCCACCCGCGCATTCCTGACCGGGCAGGGCTTCCAGGAGCTGCTGCCGCCGGTCATCGGGCCGGTCACCGACCCGGGCATCCGCGGCTCCAAGCAGGTCGACGTCGACTTCTACGGCCACAAGTACAAGCTGATGACCAGCGCGATCCTCTACAAGCAGGCGTCGCTGCTGGCCTTCGACAAGATCTTCTACATCGCGCCGAACGTCCGTCTGGAGCCCCTGGAGACGGCCGTCACGCACCGCCATCTCGCCGAGTTCCACCAGATCGACGTGGAGATACGCGACGCCCGCCGCGAGGACGCGATGGAGGTCGCCGAGCGGCTGGTGGCGTACGTCGTCGACGAGGTGGTCCGGGAGCTGCCGGGCGAGCTGGAGCTGCTCGGCCGGGACCGCGACGCCTTCCGCGAGGTGGTGGTGGGCGCGTTCGCCCGCACCACCCACAAGGAGGCCACCGCCGACCTGATCGCGCTCGGCCATCCGCAGGACCCCGGCGCCGAGATCGACTGGCAGGGCGAGGAGATCATCTCCGCCAAGACCAGCCGCCCGTTCTTCGTCACCGACTACCCGAAGGGCTCGCGCGGCTTCTACGACCGCGAGGACCCCGAGCAGCCCGGTGTACTGCGCAACTTCGACCTGATCGCCCCGGAGGGCTACGGCGAACTCGCCAGCGGCAGCGAGCGCGAGCACGACTACGCGGCGCTCGTGACGCGGATGCGGGAGACCGGCGAGAACCCCGCCAAGTACGGCTGGTACCTGGACCTGGCCCGCCGCGGCATCCCCGCCAGCTCCGGCTTCGGCATCGGCCTGGAGCGCCTCACCCGCTACGTCACCGGCCGCACCGCCGTCTGGGAGGCCAGCGCCTACCCGAAGCTTCCGGGAGTGGTGTCCGCGTGAGCACCGTACTGAGCGCCGCCGGGTTCCCCGAGGAACAGGTGCGCCACCGGGCCCGGCACGGGGCGGCGGGCGCGTTCCCCGCCCTGGACGCCTACGGCAGCGGCCTGCTGGGCGCCGAGCCCGCCGGCTCGGACCCCGGCGACCTGCTGGAGCGGGCCCGGATCGTGCCGCCGGTGTTCATGCCGGAGCGGCTGAAGAAGCTCATCGACCTGGCCCGCGAGCCGCTCTACACGGACGTCGAACTCGACACCGTGGTGGGCGGGTTCGCCTCCCGGCTGCCGCTGTACGTGTCGGCGTTCGGCTCCACCCAGGTCGCCAGCCGCGACCTCGGCGAGGCCGCCGGGCGGCAGGCGGGACGGCTCGGCATCCCGATGGTGATCGGCGAGAACGTGGTGCCGGTCAACGGCTACCGCGCCGCTTCCGACGGCGGTGTCTCCCCGCTGCTGGGCCGGATCGCCGCGTACGCGCAGGCATCGAAGGACGCGTACGGCGGTGTCGTCGTCCAGCAGTCCACCGAGGACGCGGACGCCGAGGTGTGGAACCTCCTCTACAGCGACCCCGTCTGCGAACCGCTGCTGGCCTCCGGCCGCCTCGCCTTCGAGCTGAAGGTCGGCCAGGGCGCCAAGCCGGGCCTCGGCGGACTGACCGTGCTGGGCCGCGACGCCGCCGCGCGGGTCGCCGAACAGTACGCCACCGACCCGGTGTTCGGCGCCGGCAGCGACCGCGTCCTGCGGATCAGCAGCCCCGGCACGTTCACCGAGGAGATCCTGCGCCAGCAGATCCGGCTGATGCGCAACAACTTCCCGCGCGTGAAGGTGTGGGTGAAGCTCCACCCCGGGCGGGACGTGGACTTTGCGGCGGCCACCGCCTGGGCGGCCGGCGCGGACTCCGTGACGGTCGACGGCGCCGAGGGCGGCACCGCCTGGGCGCCCAGCGGGTTCCTCGGCCAGGTCGGGCTGGAGCTCGGCGAGTGCCTGACCCGGATAGGCCGCACCGGGAACTGCCTGCTGGCCAGCGGGCGGATCTGGGAGGGCACCCGGGCCGTCAAGGCGCTCGCGCTGGGGGCCCATGCGGTCGGGCTCGGCCGGGCCGCCCTGCTGGCCGTCGACGAGGACGCCGAGGACGGGCTCGTCCGACTCGTCGAGAGCATCGCCCTGGAGCTGCGGCTGCTGATCAGTGCCGTCGGCAAGTACCGCGTCGACGCGCTGGACGCCGAGGACGTGCTGCTCCCTCCGGAGGCGGCGCCGCCCGCGCGGGCCGGGTGACCGCCCAGGCCGGGTGAACTCCCGGCCGCTCCCTACGACTTGGCAAGACCCCGCACATTCCCCGTCGTGGCTCCGTCGGTCTCCCGGCACGCCGCGAGACCAGCCAACCGAGCTTCCAAGAAGGTGTCGAGATGTCCCAGCAGCAAGCCGGCCCCGCTCTGCCCCCCGGCGCCGACGGCGTGCCGGCCCGCGTCACCGCGTACAACGACACGGCGGTGGACCTTCCCGTCGGCCCGCTGCACGAGCTGTTCGCCGCCCAGGCCGCCCGCACCCCCGACAGGGCCGCCCTGGTCCGCGGGGAGCGCGAGCTGACCTACCGGGAGCTCGACGGCGCGGCCAACGCCCTCGCGAGGGAGCTGATCGCCGCGGGCGTCGGCCCCGGCGACGCGGTCGGGCTGCTCTTCGACCGGTCGCTCGCCTACGTCGTCACGGTGCTCGCGGTCCTCAAGAGCGGCGGCGTGTACGTGCCGCTGGACCCGCGCCAGCGTGCCGAGCGCCAGTCGTGGATCCTCGACAACACCTCCGCCGTACTGCTGGTCACCGACCGCCCGGCCGACGAGACGGAGTTCGCGGCCCACCTGCCCGCGCTCCGCCTGAACGACGAGAGCGTCACGGCCTACGGCCCGGCCGAGGCGCCCGGCGTCGCGGTCCACCCCGACCAGGCGCTGTACGTGATGTTCACCTCCGGCTCCACCGGCACCCCCAAGGGCGTCGTCAACACCCACCGCAACGTCGTCGAACTGGCCCTCGACCCCGGCTTCGGCACCGCCGCCCACGAACGCGTCCTCGCCTACTCGCCGCTGGCCTTCGACTCCTCGACGTACGAGCTGTGGGTGCCGCTGCTGCGCGGCGGCCTCGCCGTCGTACTGTCCTCCCCGAAGATCGACATCGGTGAGCTGGGCGAGGCGATCGCCCGGCACGACATCACCGCCGCGTACTTCACCACCGCCCTCTTCGACGCCATGGCCAGCGAGGCCATCGAGGGCCTCGCCCGGCTGCGGGAGATCTGGACCGGCGGCGACGTGCTCTCCGCGACCGCCCTGCAGAACGTCCTCGACCGGTGCCCGGACACCACGGTCATGCACGTCTACGGCCCCACCGAGGCCACCGTCTTCTGCAGCTACCAGGCCTTCACCCCCGAGGTGCGCACCCTGGAGCGGCTGCACCTGGGCATTCCGATGGCCAACACCGCGATGTACGTCCTCGACGGCGAGCTGCGCCACACCGCCCCCGGCGAGACCGGCGAACTCTACGTAGCGGGCCCGCACTTGGCGCAGGGCTACAGCCGCCGCCCCGACCTGACCGCCGAGCGCTTCACCGCCGACCCGTACGGCCCGGCCGGCAGCCGCATGTACCGCACCGGCGACCTGGCCGCCTGGAACGAGCACGGCGAGATCGTCTTCGGGGGCCGCGCCGACCAGCAGATCAAGCTGCGCGGCAACCGCATCGAGCCCGGCGAGATCGAGTCGGTCCTCACCTCCCATCCCTCGGTCGCCCAGGCCGCCGTGATCGTCCGCGAGGACCGCCCCGGCGACAAGCGCCTGGTCGCCTATGTCGTCCCGGCCGTCGAGGGTGTCATCGACGCCGCCGAACTGCTGCGGTACGCCGGCCAGGAGCTCGTCGAGTACATGGTCCCCTCGGCGCTCGTCCCGCTGGGCACACTGCCGCTGACCCCGAACGGCAAGCTGGACCGGCGCGCGCTGCCCGCCCCCCGGGCCGGCGCGACGGCGAACGGCCGGGCACCGCGCAACGGCGTCGAGGAGGTGCTGTGCGGTCTGTTCGCGCACGCGCTCGGCCTGCCCTCGGTCGGCATCGACGACGACTTCTTCGCCCTCGGCGGCCACTCGCTGCTCGCCACCCGCCTGGTCAGCCGCGTCCGCACCTCACTGAAGGCCCAGCTCTCGCTGCGGGAGTTCTTCAAGTACCCGACCGCGGCCCTGCTCGCCGAGTACATCGCCGCGGACGGCGGCGAGTCGGCTCGCCCCGAGCTGACGGCGACCGAGGAGCGCCCGCGGCTGCTCCCGCTGTCGGCGGCCCAGCAGCGGCTGTGGTTCCTGGACCAGCTGGAGGGCCCGTCGGCGACGTACAACATCCCGCTGGCCGTGCGCGTGCGCGGCTCCCTCGACACCGGCGCCCTGGCGACCGCGTTCACCGATGTGGCGGGCCGCCACGAGAGCCTGCGCACCGTCTTCGGGACGGCCGAGGGCCAGACCTGGCAGCGGGTGCTGCCCGCCGACACGGTCCGCGTCGAGCTGCCGCTCACCCCCGCGACCGACGCGACCCTGGCGGACCTGCTCGCCGCCGAGGCCGCCCGGACCTTCGACCTGGCGGGCGAACTCCCGCTGCGGGCCCGGCTGTTCGAGCTCGACGAACAGGACCACGTGCTGCTCGTCGTCATGCACCACATCGTCTCCGACGGCTGGTCCTACCAGCCGCTGATGCGCGACCTGAGCACCGCCTACGTCACCCGCTCGCGCGGGCAGCGCCCGGCCTGGGAGCCGCTGCCGGTCCAGTACGCCGACTACGCCCTGTGGCACCACGACCTGCTCGGCGACGCGGCGGACGAACAGAGCGTCGCCGCCCTTCAACTCTCCTATTGGAAGCAGGCGTTGGCGGAGCTCCCGGAGGAGGCCACGCTGCCGGCGGTCCGGCCGCGCCCGGCGGTCGCCTCCTACCGCGGCGCCACCCACACCGTGCACTGCCCGCCCCAGGTGCACGCGGCGCTGGCGCGGCTGGCCCGCGAGTCCGGCGCCTCGGTGTTCATGGTCGCCCAGGCCGCCGTGTCGACGCTGCTCTCGCGCTCCGGGGCCGGCCAGGACATCCCGCTCGGCTCGCCGATAGCGGGCCGCACGGACCAGCAGCTCGACGACCTGGTCGGCTTCTTCGTCAACACCCTGGTGCTGCGCACCGATCTGAGCGGTGCCCCGAGCTTCCGCGAGCTGCTGACCCGGGTGCGCGAGACCGACCTCGCCGCCTGGGCCCACCAGGACCTGCCCTTCGACCGGCTGGTCGAGGCCGTCAACCCGGACCGGTCGGCGGCCCGCCACCCCCTCTTCCAGGTCATGCTGACGCTGACGGACGCGGCCACGCCGACCCTCGTCTCGGACGGCCTGGACACGCACGCCGAGTTCACCTGGCTGCAGGCCGCCAAGTTCGACCTCACCTTCTCCTTCGCCGAGCACCGGACGGCGGACGGCGAGGCGGGCGGCCTGGACATCACGGTCGAGTACGCCACCGACCTGTACGACGCCCGCACGGTCGAGGCCACCGCCGAGCGGCTCGTACGGCTGCTGGTCGCGGCGGCCGAGGCGCCCGATCTGCCGGTCGCCGAGCTGGAGTTGCTGTCCTCGGTAGAGCGGAAGCTGCTTCTCGAGGAGCTGGCGGGCCCGGTCACCGACACGGCGGCGGCAGCGGGGCTCGGCGAGCTGTTCGCCGCCCAGGCCGCCCGGACCCCGGACGCGGTGGCCGTCGTCCACGGCGGCGAGGAGCTGACGTACACCGAGCTGAACGAGCGCGCGAACCGGATGGCGCACCGGCTGATCGCGGAGGGGGCGCGGCCCGGCAGCCGGGTCGCCCTCTTCCAGGAGCGGTCCGTGCACTCGGTCGTCAGCACGCTCGCCGTGGTCAAGGCCGGCGCGGTGTACGTCCCGCTCGACACCCGCTACCCCGTCGAGCGCATCCAGCTGATCGTCGCCCAGTCGAGCATCGGCTACTTTCTCACCGACACCGACCTCCCGGACCTCCAACTCCCGGCCGACGCCCGCCTGTTCCACGTCACCGAGCTGCTCGACGGCACGGACGCGAGCGATCCGGCGGTGCGGGTCCATGCCGATCAGCCGGTGTACGCGATGTTCACCTCCGGCTCGACCGGTGTCCCCAAGGGCGTCGCGGTCACCCACCGCAACGTCGCCGACCTCGCCCACCAGAAGATG
>NZ_JBMNDS010000036.1:71819-95035 GCF_052543295.1 Streptomyces sp. SAS_270 | reverse complement strand
GCGGGTGTCCAGTAGTCACTCACCGACGCATTCAACCGCCACCACAGCACGTCTGCCAGCCACTATCCACGCCACCAGTCACCAATTGAGATGACTTCTTAGTGACCTCGTCGAGGCCCTCCACGCCCACCGGGCCGCCTTCTCACGGACCCGACGCAAAGTCCTTGCAGGCCCTGCGAGTTGAGTGACACGGCGGCTCAGCGAGGGCTGACCCCGTGCTTCGCCACGTACTCCTGAGCGTTCTTCCGCGCCTCCGGATGCAGCGCGTCACCCGCTGCCAGCAGCCGCGGCAGCAGCCCCCGTTCGAGGGTGACGGCGCGGAACTGGAGGGCGACCGTCACGTCGTGGTCCGGCCGGTGCACGATCTCGATCGGGTCGCCGGAGCGGATCTCGCCCGGCTCGACCACCCGCAGATAGGCGCCGGGTGCACCCTTGTGGGTGAAGCGCCGCACCCAGCGCCGCTCGCCGAGATGCTCCTGGAACGTACGGCAGGGGATGCGGCCGCAGGTGACCTCCAGGATCACGTCGGAGCCGATGCGCCAGCGCTCGCCGATCCGCGCGCCGGACACGTCGAGCCCCTCGGTCGTGAGGTTCTCGCCGAAGGAGCCGCTGGGCAGCGCCCGGTCGAGCTCCCGCTCCCAGCCGTCGAGGTCCTCGCGCGCGACCGCGTACACGGCCTGGTCGTCGCCGTGATGGCGCGTGTCGCACACCGCGTCCCCGGCCAGCCCGCTCGCGCCGATCCCCTTGGGCCCGGGCGCCGCTATGCGCACCGGTCCGTCGACCGGCTGCTTGTCGATGCCGGTCAGGCCCTCCGGCTGGTCCGTGTAGGCGACAGCCCGCGGACGGCCCAGGTTCAGCGACAGAAGCTTCATACGAGCACGCTAGGCGATTCCCGGCAAAGCCACGACGCATTATTCGGCGCCGTATCCAAGGTTCGCTTATGCTCGAAGGGTGATCGAGGCCCGTCATCTCCGTGTTCTGCGTGCCGTCGCCGCCACCGGCTCCTTCTCGGCGGCCGGGCGGGAACTGGGCTGCACCCAGCCCGCCGTCAGCCAGCAGATGAAGGCGCTCGAATCCTCCGTGGGCACCACGCTGCTGATCCGCACGGGCCGCGAGATGCGGCTGACCCAGGCCGGCGAGGCGCTGGTCCGGCACGCCGCGGGCATCATCGCCGGACTCACGGCCGCCGAGGAGGAGGTCGCCGCGATCGCGGGACTGCGCGCCGGCCGCGTCCGCCTCGTCTCCTTCCCGAGCGGCAGCTCCACTCTCGTCCCCACCGCCCTCGCCGCCCTGCGCGCCGAACACCCCGGCACCCGCGTCTCCCTGGAGGAGGCGGAGCCGCCGCGCTCGGTCGAGATGCTGCGCGAGGGCGACTGCGACATCGCGCTCGCCTTCCGCTACGAGGGCGCCGCGACGGAGGGCGGCACGGGTGAGTGGGACGACCTTGTCGTACGGCCCCTGCTGAGGGACCGGCTCGTCGGGCTGGTCCCCGAGGGGCACCGGCTGGCCCGCGCGGGCTCGGTCGCGATCGGCGAACTCGCCGGTGACCCGTGGATCGCGGGCTGCCCGCGCTGCCGCGGACAGCTCGTCGAGGTCTGCCGGACCGCGGGTTTCGTGCCCCGCATCGACTTCGCCACCGACGACTACCCGGCCGTGGTCGGCCTGGTCGGCGCCGGTCTCGGCGTGGCGGTCCTCCCGGAGCTCGCCATCGAGTCCGTACGACCCAAGGGGGCCCGCACGGTGACGGTGGAGCCCGCGGTCCGGCGGGAGATCGTCGCGCTCACCCTGCCGGATCTGGCCCAGGTGCCCGCGGTGGCGGCGACCCTCGATCACCTCGCGGGGGCCGCGGAGCGCTGAACTCCCGGCGGGAGACAGGCTCGAAAGCTTCAGAGGCGGGCTCCAAGGCGTCAGGGGCGAACTCCAAGGCTTCAAAGGAAGGGGCACGCGTAAGCGTGCCCAACGGGGAGAAACGTTCCTTCAGTTGTGCATCCGATGCGTCGGGTCACCGACGCCCGACGCTGACGCCGACGCCGAGACGAGCCGGTTGCGCGCCCGCCCCATGAGTTCCTCACGTTCGTCCTCGGTCAGCCCGCCCCACACGCCGTACGGCTCGCGCACCGCCAGTGCGTGGGCCGCGCACTGCGCGCGGACCGGGCATCTCATGCAGACCTCTTTGGCCGAGTTCTCACGTGCGCTCCGTGCCGCACCGCGCTCGCCCTCGGGGTGAAAGAAGAGCGAGCTGTCGACCCCGCGGCACGCCGCGAGGAGCTGCCAGTCCCAGAGGTCCGCGTTCGGACCGGGAAGGCGGGAGAAATCTGCCATTGCGTGTCCCCTTGTTGCCGTTCTGGGCCGTTATGTGCCTACCGACCGTACAACTACGATCTAAGGAGATGAAAATATGACTCATTGCGAATCTAGCCTTAGACACCAGCGAAAGGGAAGAAAAACGGCCAAACGGGGCATAGCTTGTGATGAAAGGTTGTGGGTCCGTTGTGCATGTCTCCACCGTTACTGCGCCCTCACGTAGAGTGCCGAAGATGGATGACAGCCCCGTAACTCTTTCGAGTGACCGTCGTTGAGAGTGCGAGGCGGTTGAAAAGTACAAGCGCTCGGGCAGACGGTCCTATCCGTCGGCGAGTATCGACCGCACAGGTGACGATTTCGTACCAGCCTGGAGGCTCAAGGTGACGCGCATCAGCTGCGGAGGGCGGCCATGACATCCGTCCTCGTCTGCGACGACTCCCCGCTTGCCCGAGAGGCGCTCCGCCGCGCGGTCGCGACCGTGCCCGGCGTCGAGCGTGTGACGACGGCGGCCAACGGCGAGGAAGTCCTCCGCCGCTGGGGTGCCGACCGTTCGGACCTGATTCTGATGGACGTACGCATGCCCGGACTGGGCGGCGTCGAGACGGTCCGGCGGCTGCTGTCCGCCGACCCCGGTGCGCGCATCATCATGCTCACCGTCGCCGAGGACCTGGACGGCGTGGCGCTCGCCGTCGCCGCCGGAGCCCGCGGCTATCTGCACAAGGACGCCTCGCGCGCCGAACTGCGGGCCACCGTGACGCAGGCGCTCGCCGACCCGACCTGGCGGCTCGCGCCGCGCAGACTGCGGTCGGCCGAGATGGGTGCCGCGCCGACCCTGACCGCGCGGGAGATCCAGGTCCTTGAGGGCATGAGCCACGGCCGCTCCAACGCGGAGATCGGCCGCGAGCTGTTCCTCTCCGAGGACACGGTGAAGACGCACGCCAGGCGGCTGTTCAAGAAGCTCGGCGCCTCGGACCGCGCGCACGCAGTGGCGCTCGGTTTCCGGTGGGGCCTGGTCCGCTAGGTGAGCCTCAGCGGGGGTACGGAATTCCCCGCCTACCGCATGGTGGGCGGGGTTGGCAAAAGGACCCGCCGAGTGCCCGCTGCTCGTTTCGCCGCCGATGCCGCATGCTTGAGGTGTGGAGTTCCTCGGGGACGAGTCGGGCGAGCGGAAGGGGAGGGCGCAGGAGATGAGTTCCGGCGCACCTGCTCATAACGCTTCGGTGCACAACTACGGACGCGGTGCCACGGACAGGACGACGCCGAGGCACCATGGACCGATGCGCGATGACGAGACGACGGTGATCGGTGCGCTCGTCCATCGCGCTGTGGACGGTGATGAGCAGGCCACACACGATCTGCTCGCCCATGTCCACCCACTGGCGTTGCGCTACTGCCGCACCCGTCTGTCCCGGCTCCCGGGCGACGCGCGGCACTTCGTGGAGGACCTGGCGCAGGAGGTCTGCGTCGCCGTGCTCCTCGCGCTGCCGCGGTACAAGGACACCGGACGCCCCTTCGAGGCTTTCGTCTTCGCGATCGCCGCGCACAAGGTCGCCGACCTCCAGCGTGCCGCGATGCGCCACCCCGGTTCGACCGCCGTGCCCTCCGACGAGATGCCCGAGCGGCCCGACGACTCCCTCGGTCCCGAGGAGCGCGCCCTGCTCAGCAGCGACGCCGAGTGGGCCAAGAAACTCATGGCCAACCTCCCGGAGAACCAGCGCGAGCTGCTTCTGCTGCGCATCGCCGTCGGCCTCACCGCCGAGGAGACGGGCCAGATGTTGGGAATGTCACCGGGTGCGGTGCGGGTGGCGCAGCACAGGGCGCTGAGCCGGTTGCGGGCGCTCGCCGAGCAGTAAGCGGGCGCCCGGCACATGCCTTCGGGCCGCGGATGAAACGGGCGGCCCCCGACTCCGTACGAACATACGAAGCTCGGGGTCACCCTGAACCGTGGAATGAGAGACCCCCGCTTCCCGTTAGCATGGACATCCGCACCGATCAAGGCCATTTGGGGAAGGTGTCATGACTGCCAACGTCGACGGAGTGCCCGCCAAATTCGCGACACTCGGGCTGACCTACGACGACGTGCTGCTGCTGCCGGGCTCGTCGGACATGGCGCCCGACCAGATCGACACCGCCTCGTACGTCTCCAGGAACGTGCGGGTGAACATCCCGCTGCTGTCCGCCGCCATGGACAAGGTCACCGAGTCGCGCATGGCGATCGCGATGGCCCGTCAGGGCGGCGTCGGTGTTCTGCACCGCAATCTGTCCATCGAGGACCAGGCCAACCAGGTCGACCTGGTGAAGCGCTCCGAGTCCGGCATGGTCACCGACCCGATCACGGTGCACCCGGACGCGACGCTCACCGAGGCCGACGCGATCTGCGCCAAGTTCCGCATCTCCGGTGTGCCGGTCACCGACGGCTCCGGCAAGCTGCTGGGCATCGTCACCAACCGTGACATGGCCTTCGAGACGGACCGCTCCCAGCAGGTGCGCGACGTCATGACGCCGATGCCGCTGGTCACCGGCAAGGTCGGCATCTCCGGCGCCGACGCCATGGAGCTGCTGCGCCGCCACAAGATCGAGAAGCTTCCGCTGGTCGACGACTCGGGCGTCCTCAAGGGCCTCATCACGGTCAAGGACTTCGTGAAGGCGGAGAAGTACCCGAACGCCGCGAAGGACGGAGAGGGCCGCCTCCTCGTCGGCGCGGCCGTCGGCGTTGCCGGCGACGCCTTCGAGCGCGCCCAGGCCCTCATCGAGGCGGGCGTCGACTTCATCGTCGTCGACACCGCGCACGGTCACTCCCGCCTGGTCGGCGACATGGTCGCCAAGATCAAGTCGAACTCCGGCGGCGTCGACGTCATCGGCGGCAACATCGCCACCCGTGACGGCGCGCAGGCGCTCATCGACGCGGGCGTCGACGGCATCAAGGTCGGAGTCGGCCCCGGCTCCATCTGTACGACCCGCGTGGTCGCCGGCATCGGCGTACCGCAGGTGACGGCCATCTACGAAGCGTCGCTCGCCGCGAAGGCGGCCGGGATCCCGGTCATCGGCGACGGTGGCCTGCAGTACTCGGGCGACATCGCGAAGGCCCTGGTCGCCGGTGCCGACACGGTGATGCTGGGCTCGCTGCTCGCGGGCTGCGAGGAGTCGCCGGGCGAGCTGCTCTTCATCAACGGCAAGCAGTTCAAGTCGTACCGCGGCATGGGCTCCCTGGGCGCCATGCAGTCCCGCGGCGAGCAGCGCTCCTTCTCCAAGGACCGCTACTTCCAGGAGGGCGTCGCCTCCGACGAGAAGCTCGTCCCCGAGGGCATCGAGGGCCAGGTGCCCTACCGCGGCCCGCTCTCCGCGGTCGTCCACCAGCTGGTCGGCGGACTGCGCCAGTCGATGTTCTACGTCGGCGGCCGCACCGTTCCGGAGCTGCAGGACAACGGCCGGTTCGTCCGGATCACCTCGGCGGGTCTCAAGGAGAGCCACCCGCACGACATCCAGATGACGGTCGAGGCGCCGAACTACAGCCGCAACAAGTAGTCGCACGGCGCCGTAAACGGCGTCCACGCGCGCGTGAAGGGCGGCCTTGGGGGTTCCGGGGCCGCCCTTGTCGTATGCGTCGGGGATACTGGGAGGCGCAGAAGCGAAGAGGGAAAGGCCACACACGTGACTGAGATCGAGATCGGGCGCGGCAAGCGCGGCCGCCGGGCGTACGCCTTCGACGACATCGCCGTCGTCCCGAGCCGCCGTACGCGAGACCCGAAGGAGGTCTCGATCGCCTGGCAGATCGACGCCTACCGCTTCGAGCTGCCGTTCCTGGCCGCCCCGATGGACTCGGTCGTCTCCCCGGCCACCGCGATCCGCATCGGTGAGCTGGGCGGCCTGGGCGTCCTGAACCTCGAAGGCCTGTGGACGCGGTACGAGGACCCGCAGCCGCTGCTCGACGAGATCGCCGGGCTGGACGCGGAGACCGCGACCCGCCGCCTCCAGGAGATCTACGCGGCTCCCATCAAGGAGGAGCTGATCGGGCAGCGCATCAAGGAGGTGCGCGACTCGGGCGTCGTCACCGCCGCCGCGCTCTCCCCGCAGCGCACGGCGCAGTTCTCCAAGGCCGTCGTCGACGCGGGCGTGGACATCTTCGTCATCCGCGGTACGACGGTGTCGGCCGAGCACGTCTCCGGTGCCGCCGAGCCGCTGAACCTGAAGCAGTTCATCTACGAGCTGGACGTCCCGGTCATCGTCGGCGGCTGCGCCACGTACACCGCGGCCCTGCACCTGATGCGTACGGGTGCGGCCGGTGTCCTCGTCGGCTTCGGCGGCGGCGCCGCGCACACCACGCGCAATGTGCTGGGCATCCAGGTCCCGATGGCGACGGCGGTGGCGGATGTCGCCGCGGCACGCCGTGACTACATGGACGAGTCCGGCGGCCGGTACGTGCACGTCATCGCGGACGGCGGTGTCGGCTGGTCCGGCGACCTCCCCAAGGCGATCGCCTGCGGCGCCGACTCGGTGATGATGGGCTCCCCGCTGGCCCGCGGCACGGACGCGCCCGGCAAGGGCCACCACTGGGGCATGGAGGCCGTCAACGAGGAGCTGCCGCGCGGCAAGAAGGTCGACCTCGGCACCGTCGGCACCATCGAGGAGATCCTCACGGGCCCCTCGCACATCCCCGACGGCTCCATGAACATCTTCGGCGCCCTTCGCCGCGCCATGGCCACCACCGGCTACAGCGAGCTGAAGGAGTTCCAGCGCGTCGAGGTGACGGTGGCGGACTCGCAGCACAAGCGCTGACCCCGCACGACGCGAAAGGCCCGCCCACCTCTTGGTGGACGGGCCTTTTCGTGTACTGCCGGAGTCGTCAGGCCCCGGCCTTGCGCGCACTGGAGAAGGCCACGTACGCGGCGATCGCGAAGAAGAGGAAGGTCAGCGGGTCGGCCTCGGCCTTCCAGGCCTCCTGGACGAGGCTGAAGTTGTCGAAGAACAGCTCGCTGAAGCCGACGCCCAGGTCCTTGGCGCCGATCATCGCCTCGCCGACCAGCTGGCCGAGGTAGACCGAGCCCAGCGACAGGACGGCGCTGACCACCGGCAGGATCGGGTTGCGGCCACCGACGCGGCCGGCGGCGATGCCGATCAGGAAGCCGACGCCGACGGCGGCATAGCCGATCTCGTGCTTGGTGGCGCCGATGATGACGCCGTACAGGCCCGCGGCGACCAGCGCCGCGCCGACGGCCGCGGCCAGACCGAGGACCAGGTTGTTGCGCACCGGGGCGGCCGGGGCGGTCGGGGCCATCGGGAAGCCGGCCTGGGGCGGCGCGGCCTGGTACGGGGCCGCCGGGGCGGTGGGCTGGCCGGGCTGGCCCGCGTACGGGTTGTCGGCCGGTGGACCGGACGGCGGCGGCGTGGGCTGACTCATGTGGTTCCCCCCAGGGACGCAGGCGTGCGCGGGGACACGCCAGGGATGTGAGCGCACTTGTGTGCGAGAGCTGCCGCACATTAGCAGGCGCCCACGACATCCGGACACGCGGATTTCCGGGCCCTCGAAGGGGTCAGAGCCGGTGTGCCGCCCCGGTGGGAGTCGCTCCCCTTGTGTCCAACAGGAGTTGGGCCTTCACGGACAGCCCTTGGAGGTCGTACGTGCGGTGCTGCTGGAGCAGGATCGTCAGGTCGGCGTCGGCGGCCGCCTCGTAGAGGGAGTCGGCGCGCGGGACGGGACGGTCGAGCACGCTCCAGGCGGGGACGTGCGGGTCGTGGTAGCTGACGGACGCGCCGAGTTCCATCAGACGGACGGCGATCTCGTGGGCGGCGGTGCCCTGTTGGTCGGCAAGGTCCGCCTTGTACGTGACGCCGAGGAGGAGTACGCGTGCGCCGCGGGCCGACTTGCCGTGCTCGTTCAGGAGCGTGGCGGCACGCTGGATGACGTACTGCGGCATATGGCTGTTGACCTGCTGGGCGAGTTCGACCATGCGCAGGGTGCGGCCCGCGTGGCCGGTCAGGTCCTGGGGGACCGCGTGTCCGCCGACCCCGGGGCCGGGCCGGAACGCCTGGAAGCCGAACGGCTTGGTCTCCGCGCAGCGGATGACGTCCCACAGGTCGACGCCCAACTCATGGCACAGGACGGCCATTTCGTTGACCAGGGCGATGTTGACGTGCCGGAAGTTCGTCTCCAGGAGCTGCACGGTCTCCGCTTCGCGGGGTCCACGCGCGCGTACCACCTTGTCGGTGAGGCGCCCGTAGAAGGCGGCGGCCGACTCGGTGCAGGCGGGGGTCAGGCCGCCGATGACCTTCGGGGTGTTGGCGGGGCCGAAGTCGCGGTTGCCGGGGTCGACGCGGCTCGGCGAGTACGCGAGATGGAAGTCGCGGCCCGCGCGCAGCCCGGAGCCCTCTTCGAGGAGGGGGCGCAGGAACTCCTCGGTGGTGCCGGGCTGTACCGGCGACTCCAGGATGACCGTGGTGTGCGGGCGCAGCCGGGCGGCCAGCGTGCGGGCGGCGGCGGCCACCTGGGTGAGGTCGAGGCCGCCGTCGGCGCCCTGCGGGGTCGGCGCGCAGATGACAGCGGTGCGGACCCGTCCGAGTTCGACCGGGTTGCTGGTCGGCCGGAAGCCCCCTGCGAGCATCCGGCGCAGTTCGGCGGGGGTGAGCGAGCCGCCTTCCGGCCCGGTCTTGTAGCCGAGCGTGGGGATGCCGGCGGCGACGGCGGCCTGGGCCAGGGGCAGGCCGAGATGTCCGAGTCCGATGACGGCGAGATCTGCGGGCATGGAGTGGGCCGTCCTTCCCAGTAGCCGAAGCGGGACAGGTGCGCAAGCCCTGTGGACAGGATGGGCGAGCGCAATGTCAGACTAGGAGTAAATATGACCGATTTACGGGATTGGTTGAGCGAGTTTCCGTGAGTGTTGTCCACAGGCTGCGGGTGGGTAGTGGCCGAAGACGGGCAACACGGTCAGAATTTGGGCATGGGGGACGTGGACCGAGCCCCGCCGGACAGGTGTGGCCAGCGCGACAGACAGCGGGAGGCAGCGGTGAGGACAGCAACACTTGGGCCTGCGGAGCGAGCCGAGTCACTTGCGGCCATGGCCGAGCGCGAGCTGGATGTGCTGGTCGTGGGCGCGGGAGTGGTCGGTGCGGGCACCGCGCTCGATGCCGTGACACGCGGCCTGTCCACCGGCCTGGTGGAGGCGCGTGACTGGGCGTCGGGCACGTCGAGCCGGTCCAGCAAGCTGATCCACGGCGGCCTGCGCTATCTCGAAATGCTCGACTTCGCGCTCGTACGCGAGGCGCTGAAGGAGCGCGGGCTGCTGCTGGAGCGGCTGGCCCCGCACCTCGTGAAGCCCGTCCCGTTCCTCTACCCGCTCCAGCACAAGGGCTGGGAGCGGCTGTACGCGGGAGCGGGCGTCGCCCTCTACGACGGCATGTCGATGGCACGCGGACACGGCCGCGGCCTGCCCATGCACCGCCACCTCTCCCGCCGCCGCGCCCTGCGCGTCGCCCCCGCCCTGAAGAAGGACGCACTGGTCGGAGCGCTGCAGTACTACGACGCGCAGATGGACGACGCCCGTTACGTCGCGACGCTGGTGCGCACGGCCGCCTCGTACGGCGCGAAGGTCGCCAACCGCGCCCGCGTCACCGGCTTCCTGCGCGAAGGCGAACGGGTGGTCGGTGCCAAGGTGCAGGACGTCGAGGGGGGCGGGGAGTACGAGATCCGCGCCAAGCAGGTCGTGAACGCCACGGGCGTGTGGACGGACGACACCCAGGCGATGGTGGGGGAGCGGGGCCAGTTCCACGTACGGGCGTCCAAGGGCATCCATCTGGTCGTACCGAAGGACCGGATCAAATCGACGACCGGGCTGATCCTGCGCACCGAGAAGTCCGTGCTCTTCGTGATCCCGTGGGGGCGGCACTGGATCGTCGGCACGACCGACACCGACTGGGACCTCGACAAGGCGCATCCGGCGGCGTCCAGCGCGGACCTCGACTATCTGCTGGAGCACGTGAACTCGGTGCTCGCCGTGCCCCTCACGCGCGACGACGTCCAGGGGGTGTACGCGGGACTGCGCCCGCTGCTCGCCGGTGAGTCGGACGCCACCAGCAAGCTGTCGCGCGAGCACACCGTGGCGCATCCGGTGCCGGGGCTGGTGGTTGTGGCGGGCGGCAAGTACACGACGTACCGGGTGATGGCCAAGGACGCGGTGGACGAGGCGGTGCACGGCCTCGACCAGCGGGTCGCCGAGTGCGTCACCGAGGACGTGCCGCTGCTCGGGGCGGAGGGATACCGGGCGCTGTGGAACGCGCGAGCGCGGATCGCGGCGCGCACCGGACTTCATGTGGTGCGCGTGGAACACCTGTTGAACCGCTTCGGAGCCCTCGCCGAGGAGGTGCTCGACCTCATCGCCGCCAACCCCGCGCTGGGCGTCGCCCTGCCGGCCGCCGAGGACTATCTGAAGGCCGAGATCGTCTACGCCGCTTCGCACGAAGGGGCCCGGCACCTGGACGACGTGCTCACCCGGCGGACACGGATCTCGATCGAGACCTTCGACCGGGGCACGCGCAGCGCCCGCGAGGCCGCCGAACTGATGGCGCCGGTGCTCGGCTGGGACAAGGACCAGATCGAGCGGGAGGTCGAGCACTACGAGAAGCGGGTGGAGGCCGAGCGCGAGTCGCAGCGCCAGCCGGACGACCTGACGGCGGACGCGGCGCGGCTGGGGGCGCCGGACATCGTGCCGTTGTAGGGCCGTGCCCGGGCGGGGCCCGTCACTCCGAACGGGCCCGTCATGCCGGACGCCCGTCATGCCGGACGGGCCTGTGTCGGCCGGGCTTTCACTCGAACGGGTGTCGTGAGCTGGGATCTTTGCTCGAAACCCGTCCGTTCTACGAGGTGCGGGGGCAGAACTCGGCGGCGAGCAGCGCGGGTTCGAGGTCCGGTTCTGCGATCCCGTCCGTGTTCACCCGGAAGGTGAGGACGCGACGACCGTCGACGGTGGCAGCGGTGCGCACGTAGCTGCCGGAGATCCGGCCGTTGTGCCCCCACACCGTGGTGCCGCACGGAAGTTTCACAGGGAAGAGGCCCATGCCGTACGAGCCGTGTGCGGTCCGGGTGTTGAGCATGTCGCGCAGTCCGCTCGGCGGTAGGAGCTCGCCGCCGAGCAGGGCGGCGTAGAAGCGGTCCAGGTCGTCGAGGGTGGTGACCAGCTCGCCCGCCGCGCCGGCCACGCGCGGGTCGAGATCGGTGACGTCCGAGCCGTCGGCGGCGTACGCGCGGCCGTGCGGCGTCGGCAGGGAGGAGCGGGCGCCCGGGAAGGAGGTGCCCTTCAGACGGAGGGGAGTGATGATGCGGCGCTCGGCCTCGGCGGCGTACGAGCGGCCGGTGACCTGCTGAACGACCATGCCGAGCAGGACGTAGTTGGTGTTCGAGTAGGCGAAGCGGCCGCGGTCGGCCGGGGGGTGGGTGAGGGCGATGCGTACGGCCTGAAGCGGGGACACGGGGACGGTGCCTGCGGTGTCCGCGGTGAAGTCGTGGAGGCCGCTGGTGTGGGTGAGCAGGGCGCGCAGGGTCAGACGGCGGCCGTCGTTGCCCGCGCCGCGGACCAGGCCAGGGAGGTGGGTGTCCACGGAGTCGGACAGGGACAGCCGGTGCTCGGCGGCCAGTTGCAGCACGACCGTCGCGAGGAACGTCTTGGTGATGCTGCCGGCGCGGAAGTGGTCGGCGCGAGCGATTCCGTTGCCCGCCCGGGCGAAGTGCGAGCCGGATTCCTCGCGGGCCAGCAGCGCCGCCGCCGGGGCCTTGCCGCGGGTGACGAGGAGGGCGAGCGCGGTGTCCGAGGCGGGCGGCGCGGGCGCCTGGGAGCCCGTCGGAGCCAGGCCGAGCAGTGCCACGGCCACTGGTATGGCCAGGAGTGTCCGGAGTGTCCTGGGCGGCGGCATCGCGGTCCTCCCTCGTCGTGGCCCATCATGCTCGACGGCGCGGCGGGGGTGTGCGGGTGGTCCCGGCGGAAGCGGTGTCGTGCGGGTCGGGTAGCCGTGCGGTGACGGGGTGCATCGGAGGCGGTCGATCGGTGCGCCACGGGCACCCTGGGCGTTGAGCGCTTGTCGGGTGAGGGACAATGAAGGCTCTGTCAGGGCGGGTTGCATGAGGGGACGCATGTCGGAGGCGGAGCGGGCGGGGGCATCCCGTCAGGACAAGAGCGAACGTCTCCTCGCCGGGCGGTACCGGCTGGGGGACGTTCTCGGCCGCGGCGGCATGGGCACGGTGTGGCGCGCCCAGGACGAGACCCTCGGCCGCACGGTCGCCGTCAAGGAACTGCGGTTCCCGACGAGCATCGACGAGGACGAGAAGCGACGACTGATCACACGCACGCTGCGTGAGGCCAAGGCGATCGCGCGGATCCGCAACAACGGCGCGGTGACGGTCTTCGACGTGGTCGACGAGGACAACCGGCCCTGGATCGTGATGGAACTCGTCGAGGGCAAGTCGCTCGCCGAGGTCATCCGCGAGGACGGACTGCTCACGCCGAAGCGCGCCGCGGAGGTGGGCCTCGCGATACTCGACGTCCTGCGCTCCGCGCACCGCGAGGGCATCCTGCACCGGGACGTGAAGCCGTCGAACGTGCTGATGTCCGAGGACGGCCGGGTCGTGCTCACCGACTTCGGCATCGCGCAGGTAGAGGGCGACCCCTCCATCACCTCGACCGGCATGCTCGTCGGCGCGCCCTCCTACATCTCGCCGGAGCGGGCGCGCGGCCACAAGCCCGGGCCCGCGGCCGACCTGTGGTCGCTCGGCGGTCTGCTCTACGCGTCCGTCGAGGGCGTACCCCCGTACGACAAGGGGTCCGCGATCGCGACGCTCACCGCGGTGATGACCGAGCCGGTGGAGGAGCCGAAGAACGCGGGTCCGCTGAAGAACGTGATCTACGGGCTGCTCGCCAAGGACCCCCAGCAGCGGCTCGACAACGAGCGCGCGCGGGCGATGCTCAACGAAGTGATCTACGCGCCCGAGCCCAGGAAGGCCGAGCCGGAGCCGGCGGACGCGACGAAGGTCGTGGCGCTGCCGCCGACGCCGGACGAGGGCCCGCGCAAGGGAAGTTCGGGCGGCTCCGGAGGCAAGCGGGGCGAAGAGGCGGGAGACCGGTTGCGCGGGGCGCTGCGGTCCGTGCGCAAGGCTGCCTCGGCGGCCGGTGCGGCGACGGCGGCGGCCACCTCGGCGGCCGCGGCGCGTGCCAAGTCCGCGTCCGCGGGGGCGGAGGGGGGCGACGCTGCCGGGGCCAAGGAAGCGACTTCCACGGGCACTGCGGCTTCGACCGGCGCGGCTGCGGCTGCGGGTGCTGACTCTGCGGCTTCTGCTTCGGCCGCTGCTTCTCCGGCCTCTGCATCGGCTGCCGCTGCTTCTCCTGCTTCCGGGTCTGCATCTGTTCCGGCGAAGGCGAAGGCGAAGCCCAAGGCAGAGACGGAGCCGAAGGCCCGGGAGCTTGGTAAGCCCGGGGCGGGTGCGGCGGAGTCTGCCGGTTCCGCAGGCTCGTCCGCAGGTTCGTCCACGGGCTCGTCCGCGGGTTCGTCCGCGCCGGCGTCCGGGTGGCCGGTGGCTCCGGAGCGGCCTCCGCGGCCCGTTCCGCGGGCGCCGCTCACGGATGTGGTGCCCCGGCGGACGTTGATCATCATTGCCGTCGTCGTGGTGCTGGCCGTGATAGGGACCGTGCTCGCCCTGACGCTCGGCGGTGGCGACGACGACGCCTCGAAGAGCGGCAAGGGTGGTGACACCAAGGCCGCTGCGTCCAGCGGGGGTTCCGCCGGAAGCGGTGACAAGGACAAGAACAGCGGGACGCACACGGACAGCGGTGACAAGTCGGACGGCTCGACCTCGGGTTCGGGCGCGGACGAGAGCTCCGACGGTGCTGCGAGCGCGAGTGCGAGTGCCTCGGCCGGTTCGGACAGCGACGGCAGCAGTGACGGTGCCGGCGACGGCAAGGAGTCGGACGACGTCGCCGTATCGACGTACAAGGGCGGTCAGGGGTTCTCGATCGGGCTGCCGAAGGGCTGGAAGTACCAGTCCACGGACTCGGCGGGAGCCCGGTTCACCGGTCCTGACGGGCAGAAGCTGCTGGTCGGCTGGACGACCACGCCCAAGGACGACCCGGTCGCGGACTGGACGAGGCAGGAGCGGTCCATGGTGCGGGCGCAGTACCAGCGCGTCCGAATAGTGAAGGTGGACTATCGCGGCTGGAACACGGCCGACTGGGAGTTCACCTACACGGAGGGCGGCACCAAGTACCGGTCCATCGACCGGGGGTTCGTCGTCAACGACCACCTCGGGTACGGGCTGATGTACACGGCGAAGGCCTCCGCCTGGGACAGCGAACTGCGCAAGAACACATGGAAGACGCTGACCAAGACGTTCCAGCCGAAGTCGTGACGTACCGCTCGTCGATCTGACGTTCCCCTGCCCGTGCGGGAAGCGAGATGTCGCATCCCCTCTTTGCGGGTTGCCTCCGGCACGTATCGTGAGTGCTTGCGGACCGTACGCAGCCACATGGGTACGTAAGCGGAGCGACAAAAGGACGCAGGGCGAACGGAATTGACCACCGGGCGGCCGGGGGAGGCATCGTGGACGACTATGCGGGACGAGTACTCGCCGACCGCTACCGACTGCCGCTGCCACCGTCCGACGAGCCCGAACTCGCCGAGACCCGGGCCTTCGACACCTACAGCGGACAGGAAGTCCTCGTCCGGCAGGTGCCGTTGCCGGAGGTCGTCGAGGCCGAGGTGCTCGGCGCGGACGGACTGCCGGACGGTTTCGTGGCGCGCGACGGCGGGACACGTCGAGGTTCCGCGTCGACCACGCGTCGGCCCACCGAACCGGCGGTACGGCGGGCCATCGAGGCGGCCCAGGCCGCCGCGCAGATACCGGACCACCCTCGGCTCGACCAGGTCTTCGACGTGTTCGCCGAGGGCGGGTCGCTGTGGGTCGTCAGCGAGTTGGTGCCCGCGAGGTCGCTGGCCGCGCTGCTCGCCGAGAAGCCGCTGAGCCCCTACCGCGCCGCCGAGGTCGCCGCCGACGTCCTCGCCGCCCTGCGCGTGCTGCACGCCCACGGCTGGGTGCACCGGAACATCACCGAACGCACGGTGCTCATCTGCGACGACGGCCGCGTGATGCTGACCGGCCTGGCGGCCGGGGCCGCGGAAGAGGCGCTGTGCGGGTATGACCCGGTGCCGGTACGGGATTTCGAGAACGATGACGCGGCAGCCCCGGCGGCGGCCGGTGGCGGGAGCGGTGGTACGGCGGCCGGCGCGATCGGGGCAGGGACAAGGCCCGGTGGCTCGGGGAGTGTGGATCCCGAGGCCGCGCGTCGCGCCGCGATCGAGGCTCGTGCGCAGCGCGGCGGCCCCCTCGCGGAGGTCAGTGGCGCAGGTGCGGCGGCTCCCGTGCGCCGTGCGCTGGAAGCCGGTGGCGAGGTGGACGTCCGCGCGGCCCGCGCCGGGGCCATCGCCGCGTACCGTGCCGGCGCGCGCGCCGCTGCCCGCGTCCACGAACAGCAGCGGGGCGGTCAGGCAGCGCTGCCCGGGCCCCGGCCCGCCGGAGCCGACGCCACGGCGCCGCCGGGACAGATAGCCGATCCGTACGGAGTGGCCCACACCAACTCCTGGAACGGGAGCCAGAGCCGGACTTGGAACGACGGTGCCGGTCCCGCTGGCACCGGGCAGGGGCGCCCCGCGCTCACCGGTGCGGGGCCGACGGGCTCGATGGGCTCGACCGGCGCGACTCAGGTCGGCGGCTGGGACGAACTCGTCGCCGGGGGCGCCCCAGGGGCGTCGCCCGCAGAAACGGCCGTAGCAGCCACCCCAGGATCCGCAGCAGGAACCGCCGCAGGGCACGGCGTGCGGACCAGCGCGGAAAACGGCATGGGAACCGCCGTGGAACACACTGTGGGAACCGGAGTCGGCACGCCGCCCCGTCGCGGTCCCGCCACCGCGCTCGACGCCGAGCGTGCCCGGCAGGCGCGGATGAACGTGGTCGGGCCCGTGACCGAGCGCTGGGCGCCCGAGCAGGCCGGACCGGTGCACGAGAACTGGCAGTTGGCGGCGCCGATCGGGCCCGCGACCGACCTGTGGGCCCTCGGGGCGCTGCTCTTCCGCGCCGTGCAGGGCCACGCGCCCTACCCGGAGGAGAACACCGCCGAGTTGGTGCAGTTGGTGTGCGCGGAGCCGCCCGCGTTCGCCGAGGAGTGCGGTCCGCTGCGCCCGGTCGTGGAGTCGCTGCTGCGCCAGGACCCCACCGAGCGGCTGGACTTCGAGGAACTGAACGGCTGGCTGCGCTCCCTCGTACGGTCCGCGCCCGAGCCCGAGGCGGGCGCCCACGTCATAGCGGCACCCCCGGTCGACCCGCGCCGGCTGCCGATCGTACGGCGCCGGGGCGAGCTCGTCCGCAGGCGCCGCGCAGGGCTGCCCGCGACCAGCGCGCACGCCCGCCACAAGCGCTCCCGTCACGACCGGTCGAGCCGGTCGGAACGCTCGGAACGGCCGGACCGGCAGAGCCGATTGAGTGGGTCGAGCGGTTCGAGCCGACCGAGCCGGTCGTCGAACCGGCCGCGCAGCCTCGGCCGCAACCTGCTTCTCCTGGTCCTGCTCCTGCTGGTCGCGGCAGTCGCGTACGCGGTGCTGTTCATGCCGAAGGCCGAGTCCGGTACCGGCGCCGGCGACAGCGCGAACGGGGCGGGGACCGGTGCGGCCGGGGACGTGAGCCCGGCCCCAGGGCACTCCTCCGGCACCAACGCCGACGGCGGGACGGGCAGCGAGCCGCGACCCGACCAGACCTCGCCCGGCTCCGATGACGACAAGGACAAGAGCCCCTCCGGCTCGTCCGGTTCGACGAAGGCGCAGACGTCCGACCCCGATGTCGCCCAGGGCTTCGCGCTGCGCAAGGACGCCGCGGGCTTCCGTATCGCCGTGGCCGACGGCTGGAGCCGTACGCCGAAGAACGGCCATGGCCAGGTCGTCTACTCCCACGGAGATTTCGAGCTCATCGTCGTACCCGGCCGGGACAGCACGGACGGCTACGGCAGCGATCCGCTCACCTATCAGCGGGAGCGGGAGCAGGAGTTGCAGCCGTTCCGCGACTCGACATGGGCCACGTCGACCGGGATGCGGCGGATCGACGTGGGCGGACGAACCATGGCCGAGGGGCAGTTCACCTGGCAGGACTCCTCCGGGCACGAGTTGTACGTACGCAATCTCGCGCTCATCGTCGACGGGCACTACCACGTGGTGCAGGTACGCGGCCCGGAGGCCGAACGCGACGAGGTGACACGGCTGTACGAGCAGGCGTCGTCGACCTATCAGGTGACTGGCTGAGACATACGGGGTGATCGGCCGCACGGCTGACCCTCAGGCCCCGTACGCCTGTTGGTTCCCTCCCGTACAGGGAAGGGAGAACCGTCACAGTGCGGTTTCCGTACGACCCTGCTTGTTCCCTGCGCGGGGGCCGCTCTTTAGTCTGACCTTGTCAAGACCATTGCGGGGAAACGTGAATCAGATGCAGGGCCTGCTCCTCGCGGGCCGCTACCGGCTTGTCGACTCGATCGGCAGCGGTGGCATGGGACGGGTGTGGCGCGCGCACGACGAGGTGCTCCACCGTGCCGTGGCCGTGAAGGAGTTGACCGCCGCCCTGTATGTCACGGAGAGTGACCGAGCGGTCCTGCTCGCGCGAACCCACGCCGAGGCGCGGGCCGCCGCCCGCATCAACCACTCGGCCGTCGTCACCGTGCACGACGTCCTGGAGCACGACAACCGGCCGTGGATCGTCATGGAGCTGGTCGAGGGCAACTCGCTGGCCGACGCCGTCAAGGAGCAGGGGCGCGTCGAGCCCTCCGAGGCGGCACGGATCGGCCTGTGGGTACTGCGCGCGCTGCGGGCCGCGCACGCCGCCGGTGTGCTGCACCGCGATGTGAAGCCCGGGAACGTACTCCTCTCCTCCGACCGGCGCGTCCTGCTCACCGACTTCGGGATCGCGCAGGTCGAGGGCGACAGCACGATCACGCGCACCGGCGAGATCGTCGGCTCGGTGGACTACCTGGCGCCCGAGCGGGTGCGCGGCCATGATCCCGGGCCGTCCTCCGACCTGTGGGCCCTGGGCGCGACGCTGTACACGGCGGTGGAGGGGCGCTCGCCCTTCCGGCGGACCTCGCCGCTGAGCACCATGCAGGCCGTGGTCGAGGAGGAGCCCGCCGCGCCGCAGCACGCGGGTCCGCTGGGTCCGGTCATCACGGCCCTCCTGCGCAAGGATCCCGCCGTACGGCCCGGCATGGAGGAGGCCGAGCAGATGCTCGCCGAGGCCGCCGAGGGACGACGGCCGAACGCGGCGCAGGCGTACGTGCCGACGCAGCACATGGACGGCAGCGGTCGGGACCCCAGGGACCCCAGAGGTCAGGGGGGCCAGGGGAGCCACGGGGCGGCGGCGAGCCGCACGGGTGGTGCAGCCCCGCACGCGCCTGG
This sequence comes from Streptomyces sp. SAS_270, assembly GCF_052543295.1. Classification (NCBI taxonomy): domain Bacteria; kingdom Bacillati; phylum Actinomycetota; class Actinomycetes; order Kitasatosporales; family Streptomycetaceae; genus Streptomyces; species Streptomyces sp. SAS_270. The sequence continues at coordinate 76,273 of NZ_JBMNDS010000036.1, read as the reverse complement.
TTATCCCGCGCCTGGTTATGGCGTGCCGGGTGCTCCCGGCATGTCCGGTGGCGCGGGCGCACCCGGCACTCCCTGGCCCGGTGGTGTCCCCGGCGCGTCCGGAGCGACGCTGCACGAGCCCGTTTCCGCGCACATGGCGTCTCCCGCTCCCGCCGCACGGGGGCGCAGACGCGGGCGCACCATCGCCCTCGTGGTCGCCGTGGCCGCGGTCGTCGGGCTCGGCGGCGGCCTGGCCATGAAGTACGCGGACGGCTTGAGGGACAAGGACAGCAGCACCTCGGCGAGTTCGGCCGGCAGCACCCCCGGCTCGGGAAACAGTGGCAACGAGCCCGCCGGTGCCGTGCCCGAGAACTGGGAGCGTCAGAAGGACGTCGAGGGCTTCAGCCTTGCCCTGCCCAAGGGGTGGAAGCGGCAGGTCGACGGCAACCAGATCGACTACACCCCCGACGGCGGCAAGCACTTCGTCCGCATCGCCATCGACGACTCCCCGGACTTCGACAACTCCTACATGCACCAGATCGACCTTGAGGAGCAGTTGCAGAAGCTCAAGGACTACAAGCGGGTGAGTCTGCAGGCCAACACCTTCCGCGACTGCAGTGGTTCGCTGTGGGAGTTCACCTGGACCGCGCTGCCGAAGCAGACGGAGTTCCCGGGCGCCCGCCGGGCCATCGAGCAGACGTATCTCGCCCGTGACGGCGTCGAGTACGCCATCTATCTGTCCGCGCCCGCGGCGGACTGGGCCACCACCCGCCCGCAGTTCGACGCGATCCTGCGCGGCTGGCGCCCACCCAGCTGACAGCAGGGGACCGTTGCGCGCATGACCGATGCGGGATCGCGTGCACGGCTGATACCGGTTTGCGCGTACGGCCGATACAAGCCGGTCGGCGGCTGCCCTGGGGACGCCGTCCCGGAGGGTCTCCGTCCGGTGCGGCATGATGGGGCGCATGGGGACCGAGGGGGACAACGTCCGCGTCATCGCGGGCCGTTACCGGCTGGAGAAGCGGATCGGCCGGGGCGGCATGGGCGTCGTCTGGCGCGCGACCGACCAACTGCTGGGCCGCCAGGTCGCGGTCAAGGAGATCGCCCTCGACGACTCGTTGTCCGAGCAGGAGGCCCGGCTCCAGCGCGACCGCACCCTGCGCGAGGCCCGCGCGATCGCGCAGCTGCGGCACCCGCACATCATCGTCGTGCACGACGTGGTCGTGGAGGACGAACGCCCGTACATCGTGATGGAGTTGATCGACGGCGGCTCGCTCTCCGACCGGATCGCCTCGCGCGGTCCCGTCGACGCCCGCGAGGTCGCCCGCATCGGCATCGACCTGCTGAGCGCGCTGCGTCGCGCGCACGACGCGGGCGTCCTGCACCGTGACATCAAGCCCGCGAACGTCCTGGTCGACGCCGGCGGCGACCGCGGCGACCGTGTCGTCCTCACCGACTTCGGGATCGCCCAGGTCGCGGGTGCGACGACGCTCACCGAGAACGGTTCCTTCGTGGGCTCGCCCGAGTACACCGCGCCCGAGCGGATGTCGGGCGTCAGGACCGGCCCCGAGTCCGACCTGTGGTCGCTGGGCGCGCTCCTGTGCACGGCCCTGAGCGGTGAATCGCCGTTCCGCCGCGACTCGTTGGGCGGCATCCTGCACGCGGTGGTCTTCGACGAGATACGTCCGCCCGCTCAGGCCGCGCCCATCCTTCCCGTCGTACTGGGGCTGCTGGAACGCGATCCGGAGCGCCGGCTCGACGCGGCGGAGGCGGAACGGATGCTGCGGGTGTTCCGCGACACGGGCCGTACGCCGCGCCCGGCGCCCGGGACTCCCGCCTACACGCCCACGCAGCGCGTCGTACTGAAGAAGGACATGCCGACGCGGAACATCTCGGCGAAACCGCAGACCGTGGGGGCGCAGCCGTCGCCGAAGCGCTCCAGGCGGGGCGCCCTCGCCGCCGCCGCGCTGGTCGCCGCGATGGCCGGGGCCGGCGTGTCGGCGGCCGTGCTGCTGATGAACGACGACGGGGGCGGCGGGGACGGGGGACCGCCGACGAGTACGGCGTCGCGCACTTCGCCCGGCACTTCGCCGAGTGCTTCCTCCCGTACGACGGGCAGTACCGCGTCTCCCTCGGCGAGTCCCGCGTCTCCTTCGGCGAGCACGCCCGGGCCGACGGTGACGGTGACGCGCTCGTCGAACGCGTCGCCCGCCGTCCACAGCACGGCCCCCTCGGGCTACAGCCTCGCGGTGGACCCCAAGGGGTTCACCCTCGCGGTGCCCGACGATTTCGCGCGCGTGCCGCAGGGCGAGCGGACCTTCTACATGTCGCCCGGGCAGGTCTTCCGCCTGGGCATCAAGGTCGCCGACCCCGAGGCGGGCGGACCGATCGGGGTGATGCGGCGCGCGGAGGCCAAGGGGCCGTCCACGAACCCGGGCTACCGCGACGGCCGGGTGACGGAGACCACGCACGGCCAGCAGCCCGCCGCCCTGTGGGAGTTCACCTGGAACGGCTTCACCGCGGCGGAGGGGGCACGGCACACGTACGACCTCTGCTGGGAGGAGGACGGACGGATGTACGACGTGTGGGTCTCGGCGCCGGTCGGGAAGGTGCGGGAGGCGAAGGAGTACTTCGACGTGGCGCTGGATACGTTCGCACCGTCATGAACGGGAGACGACGGTGTAAACCGGAGATAAGGGGTGGTTCGCGTCACGGGTCTGTGACCGGGCGGCGGCCGGGCTGGTAGCAAGGGCACGTGGCGCGATATGCATGAGGCCATGAGCAACAACGGGGGAGCCCCCTACGGGGGCGACGAACCAACGAGTTTCGGCCTGCAACCGCCGAGGCCGGGCGGCGTACCGGCACAGCAGCCGGGCGTGCCGTACCCGGGGAATCCGTACGCCGCGCCCACCCAGATCGTGCCCGGGCAGCAGGCGCACGCTCAAGGACCGGCGCACCCCGGGTCTGAACCCCACTCCCAGCCCCAGCCCCAGGCCTCTGCGCAGCCGCCGCACGAGGACCCCGGCGCCGGGCGGCTCATCGGCGGTCGCTACCGGCTGCTCTCGAAGCTCGGCCACGGCGGTATGGGCACGGTGTGGCGGGCCAAGGACGAGACGGTGGACCGCGAGGTCGCAGTCAAGGAGCCCCGTGTCCCGGACCATCTTCCCGAGCGCGAACGTGCCAACGCCTTCGAGCGAATGCGCCGCGAGGCGCGCGCCGCGGCCCGGCTCGACCACCCGGCGGTCGTGAACGTCCACGACGTCGCGGTCGTCGAGGGACAGCCCTGGATCGTCATGGAGCTGGTGCGGGGCCGCTCCCTGGGCGACGCGCTCCAGGAGGGCACCCTCGGGGTCAGGGAGGCGGCGCGTGTCGGCCTGGAGGTCCTCGGCGCGCTGGAGGCCGCGCACGCGGCGGGCATCCTGCACCGCGACGTCAAGCCCGACAACGTCCTGCTCGGCCGTCACGACCGCGTCGTCCTCACCGACTTCGGCATCGCCCAGATCGAGGGCGAGACGAACCTGACGGACACCGGCGGCATCGTCGGCTCACCCGAATACATCGCGCCGGAACGGGTGTTGGGCCAGCGCCCCGGCCCGGCCTCCGACCTCTGGTCGCTCGGCGTGGTGCTCTACGCGGCGACGGAGGGCGTCTCGCCGTTCCGCCGCAGCAACACCCCGGCCACGCTGCAGTCGGTGCTCAACGCCACGCCCGCCGCCCCGGCTTCGGCGACGGGCCCGCTCGCCCAGGCCATCAACGGCCTGCTGGAGAAGGACCCGTCCCGCCGCCCGAACGCGGCCCAGGTCCGCCACCTGCTCCAGGAGGCGGTCACGCCGCCGGCTCCGGCACCGACGCAGGTCGTGCAGGTCGCCGGCCCCGCCGCCGCCCCGGCGGACAAGGGCATCCGGGTCGGCCGGGGTGCCCTTGTCGGCCTCGGCGCGGCGGTGGTGGCGGCCGCGGTGGTGGCGTATCTGCTGATCGCCGACCCCTTCGCGGGACCGCTGCCGGACCACTGGGCCAAGCGCCAGGAGAAGGCGCTGGGCGCGACCCTCGCCGTACCCGAGAACTACAAGGTGGGCAGACCGGAGAAGGACGAGTCGGGCAGGGACCGCCACTGGGTGACGTACACCGACCTGAGCGGCAGCATCTGGATCGGCCTGAAGCTGGCGAAGAAGTCCGAGGACACGGGGCACGAGATCAAGGACTCGGCCGCCGCCGAAATGTACGCCGACAACGGCGACTTCAAGGAGAGCGGCGAGTACGAGCTCGACATGCCCGAGGGGCCCAGGACGGCTACGAAGCAGACCAAGTACCACGGCAAGGACTCCGCCGAGAACACGGTGATCTACACGACCACCGACAGCCAGAACCCCCGCCCCCGCGAGGTGCGGATCCTCTACTACAAGAACTCCGCGGGCAACATGTACAAGCTCACGATCAGTTATCCCGGCGCCGGCGACTTCACGGCCAGGGGCCGT